>DATMBC010000092.1 GCA_035559435.1 bacterium | reverse complement strand
CCCAGGTCGCCGGATTGCCCACCGTCGCCTGGCCCTTCCAACGCGACTTCGACTGGGCCACCATCCGCGCCGCCCGTCACTGGCTGCGCGAACACAAGCCGGCAGCCGTCCTCGTCACCACCGGACGCGACATCCGCACCGTCGGCTGGGTCGCGCGCCGGCGGCACACCCCCGTCGTCTGGCGCATGGGCCCCAAGCCCAAGGACAATCTCGTTCACCGCCTCACCGGCCGCCTGATTTCCCGCGTGATCGCCCCGTCGGAAACCGTCCGTCAGGAACTGCAACCCTTCGCCTGGCTGTGCGAGAAGATCACGGTCATCCCCAATGGCATTGCGCTGCGCCCACGTCCCTCTGAGGAGGCGATCGCCGCCGCGCGCTCCCTTCTGGGTCTGCCACCCGATACGTTTCTGTGCCTCTATGTCGGACGTTTGATGCCCGGCAAAGGGATCGACACTCTGATCTCCGCCTTCGCAACCGTCAGCCGTCGCCATCCCCATGCCCGCCTCTGGCTGGTGGGGACCGGCCCCGATGAGGGGAAAGTCCGCGCCCGGGTGGCCGCCCTCGGCCTGACCGGAACCGTCGCCCTCACCGGCTATTCCAGCGACCCAACGGTCTACTTCACCGCCTGCGACCTGTTTATTCTGCCATCGCGCTACGAATCCTTCAGCTATGTTTTGCTCGAGGCGATGCTGCACGCCAAGCCCTGCATAGCGACCCATGTCGGCGCCATCCCCGAAGTGGTCGGCGCCGATGCCGTCTGGCTAGTTCCGCCCGATAATGCCTCGGCGCTCGCCGACACCGTGATGCAACTCATCGGGTCTCCCGACCGTCGAAGAGAATTGGCCGAACGGGGACATGCGCGCGTGATCGACACCTTTGACCTGAACAAGACCGTCGATGCCGTCGAGGCACTTTTCGGCGAGCTGGGCGCAACCGCGACGTGATGGACCAGACGCCCATCGATCCGCTCACCGCGCAGTTGCGCGGGCGCCCACGCCCCCCGCGGGTCTCCGCCTGTGTCATCGCCCGCGATGCCGCCGCCACCATCGCCGCCACGCTGCAATCGCTGCGTTTCTGCGAGCAGATCATCGTTATCGTCGATGCCGCCACCACCGACAACACCGAGGCCGTCGCCCGCTCGCTGGCCAATGAGGTCGAACGCCGCCCCTGGGAGGGCTTCGCCCGCGCCCGCGCGTATGCGCTCGGCAAGGCCGCCGGCGAATGGGTGCTGATGATCGACGCCGATGAAGTCGTCACACCGCCGCTCGCCCAGTCGATCATCGAGGCGGTGACACGCGATCAGGGCGAATGCGATGGCTTCCTCGTGCGCCGCCGCACCCGCTTCCTCGGACGCTTCCTCGCTCATGGCGACTGGGGGCGCGATGTCATCCTGCGACTGGTGCGCCGCAGCCGTTGCGAAATCAACGACGCCCTGATCCACGAGTCGCTGAAAAACCCCGGACGCACCCGCATCCTCGATGGTCTCCTGCTGCATGAGGGCGAACGCACCATCGAGGAGCATCTGGCGCGCCAGAATCTCTACACCACGCTCGCCGCCCGCCAGATGCTGGCGCAGGGGAGAAGCGTCTCGGCCCTGGCGCTGGCGCTCAAGCCGCCCTTTCGGTTCCTGCGCTCTTACATTCTGCGCCTCGGCTTCCTCGATGGCTGGCCGGGGTTCGTCCAGGCCTGGTATTCGGCTGTATATGTCTTCACCCGCTACGCCAAGTTGGGCGAACTTCGCCGCCGGGCCGGGACCCCCTGATGCCGCACATTCTCTTCTGTGACAGTTCCGAGGGCTGGGGGGGCCTGCAACAGTGGATGCTCTCCGCCGCCACCGGCATGAAACGCGCCGGCTGGCGCGTGACCGTCGCCGGACGCGCCGGCAGCGTGCTTCTGCCGCGCACCGCCGCCGCCGGCATCCGCACCCTCGTCTGGCCCTTCCGCTGGGAACTCGACCTGCTCACCTTTGCCCGCGCCCGCGGCTTCTCCCGCGAAGACCGTCCCCAGCTGGCCGTGGTCGGCTCCGGACGCGACATCCGCTCGCTTGGGTTGGCCGCCCGGCAATTGGACATCCCGGTGATCTGGCGTGTCGGCGGACGCCCCAAATTCGCCTGGTTCCAACGTCTCACCCGCGACCGCCTGGTCGACCATGCGCTCGTTCCCTCCGAGTACTCGCGCGAGCTTTTGTGTCGGGCCGGCTGGAAGCCCGAGTCCATCACCGTCATCCCCAACGGCATCGTTCCGGTCGACCCTCTGCCTCCGGCCGAAGTCCTCAACCTTCGTCACCGTCTGGGAATCGTCGATCATGTCTTCCTGCCGCTGTTCGTCGGCAGTCTGCGACGTGTCAAGCAGGTCGATGTCCTCCTGCGCTCCTTCCAGATCGCGCTGAAGACACTGCCGCAATCCCGGCTGGCGATTGTCGGCAACGGCGTCAAGGAGAAGGAGCTGCAGGCCCTGGCATCGCAGTTGGGGATCGCGGCGCATGTCGATTTCCTCGGCTTCCGCAGTGATCCTGCCGATTTCCTCAACGCCTGCGATCTCCTGGTTCTTCCGTCTCGCGAAGAGACCTTCGGTTGGGTATTGTTGGAAGCGATGACCCGGGCCAAAGCGGTGGTCGCCTCCGATGCCGGGGCCATTCCCGAGGTGGTCGGACGCGACGAGGCCGGGCTGTTGGTCCCGTCGGGCGATGTCGCCGAGCTGGCCGCCGCCATCCAGTCACTCGGCGCCGCGCCCGCCCGCCGCGAACAACTGGGGCAGAATGGCGCGCGACGCGTGCGCGCGATGTTCACCGAGGATCTGATGCTCGAACGGCTCGAACACTACTTCCAGGGACTCCTGCCATGAAGATCCTCGTGTCGGCCACACTCGGCGGCGGCTCGGCCGGAACCTGGTATGCCATCGAGACCGCCAAACGCCTGCAGGCGCGCGGCCACCAGGTATGGTATCTGTCGCGACGCGGCCACTCCGCCCTCGAACGCGCCCGCGCCGCCGGTCTGCCGGTGATCGACCAGCTTGATTTCGAGGAGAAATCCCCCGGCCGCTTCTATCACAACCTGCGCGCCGTCACGGCGTTGATCCGCGAAAAGGGTCCCGATGTCGTCCTTGCCCATGGCGGCGAGGATCATGCTCTCTGGGGGCTGGCGAAAGCCCTGCGCGCGCCGAAGCTGACGGTCATCCGGGTACGCGCCCTCGATCCCAAGCCGCCGAAACGCCACCCGCTGGCGGTGTGGTTGCATCGACGCGCCACCGACCTGATTGTCACCGCCAACAGCCGCCACTTCGCCGCCTACCACAATCGCTTGGGCATCGCGCCCGAGCGCATGCGCATCATCGAAGCCGGCATCGAACCGGCTGATTACGCCGACCTGTCCGCCAATGCCCTGCGCGAAAACGGCCTCACTCTGCCCGAGGGGGTGCCGCTGGTCATCATGGTCGCCCGCTTCGCGCCGATCAAAGGCCACCGGGTCCTCATCTCCGCGGCCGGCATCCTCAAACGCCGCAACATTCCGGCGCACTTCCTGCTGGTCGGCTACCCCAAAGACTACACCGCCGACCAGTTCAAACGCTGGTTTGTCGAGGGCAACCTGGTCGATGACTTCACCGTGATCGACCGCCGCCTGCCGCGTCTGCCGGCCCTGTTGGCGCGCTGCGATCTCGGCGTGATTGCCTCGTTGGGCTCGGAGACTGTCTCGCGATCGTTGCTGGAGAACCTTGCGTCCGGCCTGCCGACCGTCGCCACTGATGTCGGCGGCATTTCCGACCTCATGGCCCGCGGCGCCTTCGGCGCGCTGGTCCCGCCCGACAATGCGCCCGCGCTGGCGGACGCCATCGCCGCCCTGCTCGCTGACGACAACCGCCGTCTGCGCATGGCCAGCGCCGCCCGCAACTATGTCCACTCCCACTGCACCTGGGACCAACGCCTCGACCAATGGGAGCAAACCCTCTACGAGACCGTCGCCCGCGTCCGCGGCGCCTCCCTGCCCACCCTGCAATCCGAGACTCCGCAAAGCGACCCCGCCGCCTAGCCCCAATCGTTGTTACCTCGCGTGCACGTGATGAAGAAAGAGCGTGCTCTTCGCCTCGCTACACCCCCGCGAGAGAAGGGGCTTTCAGCCCTTCGTCCGCGCACAACCGCCATTGCTGAAAGCCACCCGCCATCCCATCTTATCGATTCACCGTCGTCGACCGACGCGTCGAAAGGACCCACCCATGCCCTGGCTTCAACTCCTGATCGCCGCCCTCCTCGAAATCGTCTGGGCGGTCGGCCTCAAGTACACCCGCGGTTTTTCGCGCACAATCCCGTCCATGATCACCGTCGGCGGCATGCTCGGCTCATTCTACTTTCTCTCCCTCGCTGTGCGCGCCCTCCCGATCGGCACCGCCTACGCCGTCTGGACCGGCATCGGCGCCCTGGGGACCGCCATCTTCGGCATGATCTTCTTTCATGAATCCCGCGACCTGATCCGTCTGGCCAGCATCGGTTTGATTCTGCTGGGCGTGGTTGGCCTGCGGTTGTCCACGCGCTGAGCGCCCGGCCCGCCGGCAAGGGGCGGCTGTCATAACCACGGTTGTTCGCGTATACTTACAGAGACGTCCCGAACGGCCGATCTAAAGAATAATGAAGCCCGACTCGACCATCCCCAAACCCGACACCGGCGCCGCGATGCCGCGTCCGCTGGAGAACCGGCCGCCCGATCTGAATCTGGCCGAGTTCATCATCCGGGTGGAGGCCGAGAACGCCAACGTCGACATCCCGCTGCTGCGCCGCGCCTATGAGTTCTCGGAGATGGTTCACGCCGGCCAGAAGCGCGAATCGGGCGAACCCTACATCAACCATTGCCTCGCCGTGGCGATGATCCTCGCCGAGCAGCACCTCGACACCGCCACCATCACCGCCGGCCTGATCCATGACGTGGTCGAAGACACGCCCTACGGCATCGATGCCGTCCGCGAACGCTTCGGCGAGGAAATCGCCCACTTAGTCGACGGCGTCACCAAGATTTCCGGCGTCAAATACCAGAGCCACGCCGAGCAGCAGGTCGAGTACTTCCGCAAGATGCTGATCTCGATGGCGCGCGACATCCGCGTCATCATCATCAAACTCGCCGACCGGCTGCACAACATGCGCACTCTGGAATATCTGCCGGCGGCCAAACGCGAACGCATCGCCCTCGAAACCCGCGAGGTCTATGCCCCGCTCGCCCACCGCTTCGGCATGGCTAAGATCAAATGGGAGCTGGAAGACCTCTCGCTGAAGTACCTCCATCCCGACGCCTACCGCGACATCGCCGAGAAGGTCGAACTCAAGCGCGAGGAACGCGAGGCCTACATCCAGGAAGTCATCACGCCGCTGAAGGCCGGGCTGGACAAGGAAGGCATCCAGACCGAAATCTCCGGACGCGCCAAGCACCTCGACTCGATCTACCGCAAGATGGTCAAACGGCGCAAGGCCTTCGAGGAAATCTACGACCTGTTGGCCATTCGCGTGATCGTCCCCTACGAACGCGACTGCTACCATGCCCTGGGCGTGATCCACACCCTCTGGACCCCGGTGGTCGACCGTTTCCATGATTACATCGCCACCCCCAAGACCAACATGTACCAGTCGCTGCACACCACCGTGATCGGCCCGCGCGGACGCATGGTCGAAATTCAGATCCGCACCCGCGAAATGCACTACACCGCCGAGTTCGGAATCGCCTCCCACTGGCTCTACAAAGAAGGAAAAAAGGAGTTCGACCGCTCCGACCGCCAGATGTCCTGGCTGCGTGAGGTTCTCGAATGGCAGAAGGACACGCGCGATCCCAAGGAGTTCCTCGAGCTGTTCAAGACCGATCTCTTCCACGAGGAGATCTATGTCTTCACGCCCAACGGCGACCTGAAGCCGCTCCCGGCCGGCGCGACCCCCGTTGATTTCGCCTACGCCGTGCACACCGCCGTCGGCCACCGCTGCGTCGGCGCCAAGGTCAACGGACACATTGTCCCGCTGACTTACCAGTTGCACTCCGGCGACGAGGTCGAAATCATCACCAGCAACCAGATCCGTCCCTCGCGCGACTGGCTCTCCTTCGTGGTCACCTCGCGCGCCCGCTCCAAGATTCGCCAGCACTTCAACAAGGTCGAATTCGACCACTCGGTCGAACTCGGACGCGACCTGCTGGCCCGCGAGGCCAAACGCACCCGGGTGCCGATGCCCAACGAGTCCACCCTCCACCAGTGGGCGCTCGAGCTGAATCACTCCGGCGTCGACAGTCTCCTGGCCGCGCTCGGCTCCGGCATCATGGCCGCCAGCACCCTGCTCAACCGGTTCCAGCCACGGCCCGCCGGGCCCGAACTCCCCGCCGCCGCCGAGACCGTCGAACGCCCCCATCCCGTGCGCGGCGTCCGCATCCATAACCTCGACAACATGATGTTCCGCTTCGCCAACTGCTGCCAGCCGGTCCCCGGCGAAGCGGTGGTCGGCTATATCACCCGCGGACGCGGCGTCACCGTGCACCGCGCCAACTGCGTCAATGTCCTTGCCCTGCGCGACCGCGCCGAACGCAGAATCGAAGTCGAGTGGGATGTTTCCCCCGACCAGTCCTTCCTGGTCCGTCTCAACCTGACCATGGAAAACCGCAAACACCTGCTGCGTGACATCACCCAGGCCATCGCCGACGCCGAAACCGACATCCAGGGGGTCTCGCTCTCGGCCGACCGCGCCACCGGCATGGGCTCCATCGATATTCAGGTCCGCAACCTTCAGCACCTCTCCGACATCATGCGACGCATCCGCGGGGTCGCCGGGGTCCTCGGGGTCGAACGCGCCTCCGGCAAAGACGGCCAACGGAACCCCCGCCGCCCCCGTGATGTAGATTAGGATGCGCCCCGCTCGCGGACAGGGAATGTCCGGCGCCCTCATCGGTAATCAGTCCGGCAGGGGAGATCCCCGACGATTCGACTTGCCCCCGTCACGGACTGCACGCGCCGAGACATTCTGACGACAATCTGAAGTAGACCCGATGCGCCGCCTCCACCACCAGAATCCGTGCCGGATGGGCCGCCTGATCGCGGCCGCCCTCCTGGTGGCCGTCTGTGCCGCCCCGGTCGACGCGCAGTACTACTTTGGCAAGAACAAGGTTCAGTACACCGACTTTGAATGGCAGGTCCTCGCCACCGACAAGTTCGACATCTACTTCTATGACGCCGAACGCGAGCTGGCCGAAATCGCCGCCGAGGCGGCCCATGACTCCTACGACTACCTGGCCGACCGCTTCAACCACGAGTGCAACGACCGGATTCCGCTGATCATCTACTCGTCGCCGCGCTTTTTCACGCAGACGAACGTGATCTCGTCGCTCCTGCCCGAGAACGTCGCCGGATTCACCGAATTCTTCAAGGGGCGGGTCGTGCTGCCGTTCAACGGCTCCTATGAGGATTTCCGCCGCGTCCTGCAACATGAGTTGGTCCATGTCTTCACCTACTCGAAGCTGTCCGCGGTCGCGTCGAAGTACAAGAAGCTGAACGTTGCCGCGCCGCCGCTCTGGTTCACCGAGGGGATCGCCGAGTACTTCTCGCGGCCGTGGGAATCCGACGCCGAGATGATCTTAAGCGACCTGGTTCTGACCGGCCGCTTCTTCAACCTCGAACGCATCGACGCCATCGCCGGCACCTACCTCATGTACAAGGAGGGGGAGTCGTTTTGCCACTTCGTCGCCGAGACCTACGGCGCCGAGTACCTGATCTACCTGCTCGACAACTGCTGGCGCGCCCCCGACTTCTACGGCGTGGCAAGGTACACCTTCGGCAAGAGTCTGGAGGAGATCGGCCGCGAGTGGGAATATTGGCTGAAGAAGAAGTACTTCCCGACCATTCAGTCCCGTGAACTTCCCGACCGCGTCTACGAACCGCTCACCAAGCCCGGCTACAGTGTCAAACCGGTCCCGGTGCGGGCCATTGAGGGCGCCGACACCGTCGACCAGATCATCTTCAAGGCGAACCGCCTCGGCTACGCCGGCATTTACCGCACCAATGCCGCCCCCGGCGGCGCGGAACGCGACGTCGAGGTCCTGCTCAAAGGCGAGCGCTCGCCGCGCTTCGAGTCGCTGCACCTGCTGGGCTCATCGTTGGATGTCCACGATGGCCGGGTGGTCTTCTCCGGCCAGCGGCATGAACGCGACGTCCTCTATGAACTCGACGCCGCCACCAGAAGAATCGTCGGCGAGCACCGCTGGGATTCGCTCTACAATATCAGCTCGCCGCACTACTCCGCCGATGGACGGCGCGTCATCTTCGCCGGCTCCGGCAAGGACGGCGTCTATGATCTCTACCACCTCGATCTGGCCTCCGGCGCGCTCGACCGTCTGACCGATGACTGGTTTTTCGACATTGATCCGGTCTTTACCCCCGATGGATCGGCGGTTCTCTTTGCCTCCGATCGCGGCGCGCATGGCGCCCGGGGGTTTCTCAATCTCTTCCTCTATGATTTCAAGACCGGCCGCATCAGCCCCTACCTGACCGGCGCGCACAACCTGCGCGGCCCCTCCTATGCTCCCGACGGCGGGTCGATGGTCTACACCTCCGATGAGGAAGGGGTGCTGGACATCTACCGTCACTTCGCCGATGGCCGCCGCCAGAAGCTCACCCATCTGGCCACCGGCGCCTTCGATCCGCACCTGATGCCCGACGGCCAAAGCATCGTCTTCACCGCCTACCAGAACAGCGGCTTCCAGATCTACCGCATGGATCTGCCCGACACGCTGCCTTCCGAGCTTCTGGCCGCCGGCAATGGACCGTGGGAGCCCACCTGGCAGCCCGAGGCCGGCTCCGGCGAGATGACCAAAAGCGCGGTGAAATACGAACGTGATTTCTCCTTCGACATTGCCCAGTCGGCGGTCTCCTACGATGCCTTCTATGGCACCGTCGGCGGTTTCCAGACCGCGCTCACCGATGTCCTCGGCGACCACCAGTACTTCTTCCTGCTGGCCAACAACGCCGACACCAAGGATGAATTCCTCCAGAGCTTCAACGTTGCCGTCTCGTACTTCAACCGCGAGAACCGTCTCAATTACGGCTACGGCGCCTACCATCTGTTCTATGACTACAACGATCCGGTCGAAGGCCCGATCGAGGAACGGCAGATCGGCGTCGCCGGCTACCTCGCCTACCCGCTCTCGAAGTTCCGCCGCATCGAGAGTTCGCTGTACCTGCGCCACTCCGACCGCGCATCGATCCTCACCGACACGCGCAAGGCGGTGCTGGCCACGCAATTCCTCTCGCTGGTGCATGACAATTCGCTCTGGGATATCTCCGGGCCGATCGATGGCTGGCGCTTCATGCTCACCGCCGGCTACACCGCCGATCTGTCGAACTTCCGCAGTTTCAACCGACTGGTGATCGCCGACGCCCGCAAGTACTTCCGGCTCGGTCGCTACTCCGCCTTCGCCATGCGCCTGATGGGGCATTTCTCTTCCGGCCATGAACCGCAACGACGCTACTTCGGCGGCAGCTGGGACCTGCGCGGCTATGATCGCCGCGATGTCTATGCCCGCAATGTCGTGCTCGCCTCCAACGAGCTGCGCTTCCCGCTCATCGATGCGCTCTTCGTCGGTTTCCCGGTCGCCGATCTCGGCTTCCAGGCCATCCGCGGCGCGCTGTTCTTCGATGCCGGCAACGCCTGGGAGGAGGAATTCGGACGCATGGAGGGTTCGCTGGGACTCGGCGCCCGCGTCGCGCTCGGCTACCTGGTCGTGCTGCGCTTCGACTGGGCGCGGCGCACCGACTTCCGCACCATCGACAAGAAGACCCGCTTCGAGTTCTTCTTCGGGTGGAACTTCTGATGCGACGTTTCCTGCCTGCCCTCGCGCTGGCCGCCCTCGCGCTGGCCGCCTGCTCCGGCGGACGGCCCAAATTGTGGTATCCATCGCCCGGGGCCGCCGGCTGGCCGACCCCGCGCGCCGATCAGGCCAACTCCGGACGCGCCCCGCAGGCGCTGCCCGATGTGCCGTACACCGTCGCCTGGTCGGTCAAGACCGGCGGCGTCGCCGCCTCCGAACCGGTGGTGCGCGATGGACTGGTCTTTTTCCCCGGGCTGGACCGGCGCATCGAAGTCTATGACCTGGCCAGCGGGAAGAGGCGCTTTCGCAAGCGTCTCGATGGCCCGGTGCTGGGCGTGCTGGCCTTCGCGACCGACTTCGCGGTCCTCACCGATCAGGAGGACCGACGGTTCGTGCGCTTCGACATGAAGAAGGGGAAGGAACGCGCCGATTTCCGCGTGCACTCGGCCAGTGCCCCGCCGCGGTTGCTCAATGACTCCACGATCCTGATCTCGACCTGGAGTGCCCAGGTGCGCGCGCTGACGCCGCGGGGCGAGATCCTCTGGGAGACCGAGTGTGAGGGACCGATCCGCACCGCGCCGGCGGTGGTCGATTCGGTTGTCTATGCCGCCAGCGGACGCTCCCTCTTTGCGCTGGCGGCCGATGATGGCTCCATCCTCTGGCAGCATGGGGTCTCAGGAGCGATCGAGGGCGTGGCGGTCGATGGCGGCCAGTTGTTCTTCGGCGGCGCCGACTCGTTCGTCACCGCGCTGGATTGCCGCGATGGCCATCTGCTGTGGAATATCCGCCTCGGCGGCGGGATCTTCGCCACACCCGCGGTCGGCTCCGATCTGATCTATGTCGCCGCCAACGATGGCCGCATCACCGCGCTGGACCGTCAGAATGGCCAAATCCGCTGGGATTACGCGCTCGATGCGATCGCCAACCTCTCTCCCACCCTCAGCAACGATCTGCTCCTGGTCACCGCCCGCAACGCCCTGGTGACCGCATTATCCGCCGCCACCGGCGAGGTGGTCTGGGCCGACACCACCCTCTCCGGCCAGGCGGTCATCGCCCCGATCATAGCCGGCGACCGCATCCTACTGGCCGACTCCAAACGCAATCTGATCTGCCTCGCCCCTGCCACATCGACAGCCAACTGAACGGTTGTTATGCCATTGTGGCGCTATTTTCTGCCAAATATGTCATATTGGCCATGTTGGTCATGAGTCAATTGTCATATTCTATTACTCCCCAACGCCTTACGGGATTTGGCACGCCTCCTGCATACATGATGGTCGGAAGCGGCCGCAAGGCCGCATGGATGAGTTAACTCAGAAGAAAGGGGGTAATGCGTATGTCACTGGTCAAGTATGAACCCACGCGCAACGCGGTCCCGCTCTCGCGGGCCATCTCCAGCATCTTCGACGAGTTCTTTAACAACTCGCCGTTGGCCAATCTCGATCTGCCGGTCCTGAACATCCGGCCGTCGGTGGACATTGTCGAGGAAGATGACAAGGTTCTGCTGAAGGCCGACATGCCCGGCATGGAGAAAGACAACATCAAGGTTGTCGTCCAGGACGGCATCCTGACGATCGAGGGCGAGCGCAACGAGTCCCGTGAGGAGAAGCGCAAGGGCTACACCCGCACCGAGCGCTTCATGGGCACGTTCTCGCGCTCGTTCAACCTCCCGGCTTGGGCCGATGAATCCCGAGTGAGCGCCGACTATACCAACGGCGTCCTGACCGTCACCATCCCCAAGACCGAGAAGGCGATGCCCAAGCAGATCGAGGTCAAGGTGAGTTGACAACCCCTGTTCCGAGAAGGTCCCGCGGGGGCGCTCGGCTTCCGCGGGACCGCTCACATCAGGGGAAAGTGAGTGATGCCGATTGAATTCGAGCCGCTATTCCGATAACTTAATCATCTGCCGCGCCCGCCGGCGCGGGGGAGATGATCGCCATGCCGACCTACGACTATCGCTGCCGCGTCTGCGGCCACCGCTTCGAGGCCTTTCAGACCATGACCGAAAAGCCCCTGGCTGTCTGCCCCAATTGCGGCAAGCCGGATGTCGAACGGCTCATCTCGCCCGGCGGCGGCCTGCTGTTCAAGGGCTCCGGCTTCTACATCACCGACTACCGCAAGCCAGACTACAAGAACGATTCGAAGAAAGACTCCGGCGACTCGGGCGCGTCGAAATCCCCCGACACCAAACCCAAAGCCGCCATTTAATCAGCATTGTAAAACCACAAGTATTGCTCGCGCTGGCACGGTCCTCCCGGGGCGTGCGGCACGACGCGCTGTCAATGGCGTAAAGGATACGAGAGGAGTCGACCATGATCTCCTTGGACCGTTGGACCGACAACGCCAAACTCATCCTGCAGTCGATGCTGCAGTCCGCGCAATCGGCCGGGCACTCCGAGCTGACCCCGGCGCACCTGCTGTCCGCGTTGATCGATGAAGGCGGCATGGCCCGCGCCCTCCTGCAGAAGGAGGGCGCCGACCCCGACCGTCTGGCCGGCGAGTTAAGCGTCGCGCTGTCCCGGTTGCCGCGCGTCGAAGGCGCAACGCAGCCGCCGGGTACTTCCAGCGCGCTGGCGGCGATCTTCTCCGCCGCGCAGAACCGCGCCGGCAGGTCGGGGCATCAGTTTGTCAACGCCGCCCACCTGCTCTGGGCGGTTTTCGACAAGCCCGACCGCGCCATCCGCGATGCCCTCGCCGCGCTCGGCGCCGATGCCAACCGTCTCCGCGACGCCGTCGATGAGATGCTTAACCGCAAGGGTGCCGGCGAGGAAGGGGCGGAAAACCGCATGATGGCCCTCGATCGTTTTGGACGCGACCTCACCGCGATGGCCCGCGAGGGCAAGCTCGACCCGGTGATCGGGCGCGACGAGGAAATCCGCCGTGTGATGAAGGTCCTCTCCCGCCGCACCAAGAACAATCCGGTGCTGATCGGCGAGCCGGGCGTGGGGAAAACCGCGATTGCCGAAGGGCTGGCGCGCAAGATCGCCGCCGGCGATGTCCCCGAGCCGCTCAAGAACCGGCGCCTCATCGCCCTCGACCTCGGCGCGATGGTTGCCGGGGCCAAGTTCCGCGGCGAATTCGAGGAACGATTGAAGGGCGTGCTCGCCGAAGTTGAGGAATCGGCCGGCGGCATCATCCTCTTCATCGATGAATTGCACACCGTCGTCGGCGCCGGCGCCGCCGAAGGCAGCGTCGATGCCTCCAACCTGCTGAAACCCGCGCTCGCCCGCGGCCAATTGCGCTGCATCGGCGCGACCACAATCACCGAGTATCGCAAACACATCGAAAAAGACGCCGCCCTCGAGCGCCGCTTCCAGCCGATCCTGGTGGCCGAGCCGACCGTGCCCGAGACCATCTCGATCCTGCGCGGGCTGAAGGAACGTTACGAGCTGCACCACGGCGTCCGCATCCAGGACGCCGCCCTGGTTGCCGCCGCCACGCTCTCGGAGCGCTACATCGCCGACCGCCAGCTCCCGGACAAGGCGATCGACCTGATCGATGAGGCGGCCGCCGATCTGCGCATCCAGATCGACTCGCGTCCCGAGGAACTCGACCGTCTCGATCACCAGATCATGCAGCTGGAAATCGAACGCGAGGCGCTGCGCCGCGAGCCCGACGCTGCCGTCCGCCTGCGCCCGATCGAGGAGCAACTGGAGAGACTGAACGCTCAGCGTGTCGAACTGGAAAGCCGCTGGGCCGCCGAAAAGCAGTCCGTGCAGATCATCCGTGACGCCAAGGAAAAGATCGAACGCCTCAAACTCGACATGGAACTGGCCTCACGCCAGGGACGCTATGAGGATGCCGCCCGCATCCGTTACCAGGACATCCCCGACCAGGAACGCCTGATCAAAATCGAAACCGCCAAACTCCACCAGGGAACACACCGGGAGGGCGGCAACCTTAGCGAGGGCGGGGCGTCCGCCGAGCCGGCTCCTCAGGGCCGCCTGCTCAAGGAGGAGGTCGACGCCGACGACATCGCCGAGATCGTCTCCAAATGGACCGGCATTCCCGTCGAACGCCTCTCCACCAGCGAGATCCAGCGCCTGATTCATCTGGAAGAGGAACTGTCAGCCCGCGTGATCGGCCAGCCCGAGGCGGTCGCGGCCGTCGCGGGCGTGGTCCGCGCCTCGCGCGCCGGTCTCAATGAGCCCCACCGTCCGCGCGGCTCCTTCATCTTCCTCGGTCCGACCGGCGTCGGCAAGACCGAGCTGGCCAAGACCCTCGCCGCGACGCTGTTTGGCTCGGTCGAGGCGATGATCCGCATCGACATGTCGGAGTACTCCGAGAAACACTCGGTCTCGCGCCTGGTCGGCGCGCCGCCGGGGTATGTCGGCTACGATGAGGGGGGCCAGCTGACCGAGGCGGTCCGTCGCCGGCCTTACTCGGTTGTCCTGTTCGATGAATTGGAGAAAGCGCATCCCGAGGTCTTCAACATTCTCCTGCAGGTTCTCGATGATGGCCGTCTGACCGACAACAAGGGGAGAACCGTCTCTTTCGAGAACACGATCCTGATTATGACCTCCAACCTCGGCGCAACGGAGATCGCGCGCGCGTCGCAGGACTCGCTCACCGAAGAATCCCGCCGCGCCGCCATCCGCGAGGGCGCCATGGAGGCGCTGCGCCGCGCCGTGCGCCCGGAATTCCTCAACCGCATCGACGAGATCGTGGTCTTCAATCCGCTCTCGCCCGAAGCGATCGAGCAAATCGCCGAACTGCAGTTTGCGGCGTTGAAGTCGCGCCTGGCCGAGCAGGGGATCACCGCCGAGCTCTCGAGCGCCGCCCGCGCCGCGCTGGCCGCGCGCGGCTACGATGCCGTCTATGGCGCGCGTCCGCTCCGCCGTCTGGTGCAAAAGGATGTCGCCCAGAAGATCGCAGCCGCGCTGTTGCGCAACGAGTTCGGCCCCGGCGATCACCTGACCGTCGATTTCGAGGACGGCGACTTCATCATCCGAAAGACCTCACGCCCCGAACCCGACGTCATCGACGCCGAAGTGATCGGCTGACCGAAATACCGCACACAAACAGGGGCAGGTCGCCGACCTGCCCCATTCACCACGCGAATATCCCCATTCCGGACAAGGGGCTTTTGGCCCCTTGCCTCCACCGACCCGACACGTCCCGCTTTGTCATTCCGAACCCCGCCGCTCTCTGGCGGGGGGAGGAATCTGCTGTTCCGCAGCGCGAAAGAGAACAGATTCCTCTCCGCCGGCGGCGGATCGGAATGACGTTGCCTCGTCGGGTGGTGACGACTGAGTCTCGCCGGCTCCTCCCATCACGGACACGGATTGCAGAATTCCACCGCCGCATTCGCGTTCCGGAACGCCACATTGACCAGATGCGTGACATCGAAGATGTTGGTCACCCCGTTGCAATCGACATCGGTGGTGGTGTACGGACACAGCGGATTTGAATCGCCGATCGGCGCCGCGTTGCGAAACGCCACATTGACCGCATGCGTTACGTCAAACACATCGGTCACCCCGTCGCAGGCCGGATCGGCGGCGCAATTGCACGGGCACGACGAAGGCGACGCCTCGTTGGAAGGCGACCCCTCGTTGCCGGAGAAATCGACCGCGCTCACCCGGTAGTAGACCGCGGCCGCCGAAGGCGCGTTGCTGTCCACAAAGCTGGTGTCCGAGGTCTCCCCGATGACCTTGTTCGGATCCAGGGCGAATCCGGGCACGGTGTCACGATAGACGCGATAGTAATCAAAGTCGGCGGTCGCGGACGACTTCCAGTCCAGATCAACATCGGACCCGCTGAAGGCGGCGATCAGGTTGGTCGGCGGCGCCGGCGCGAGGTTGTCCAGCGAGTACCCCGAATCCACCGGCGAATCGAAGTGGTCAACCGGGTTTTCCCCGATGCCGCTGACAAAAAAGACCGTCCACCACATTCCGTCGGCGATTGTCGAATCGCGCAACGTCGGCACAACCGTGCTGTACAGACTGTCTCCGCGCGCCGGCACCGACATCACAAAGTCCCACACTCCGGGCGGCGTCGACTTGCGCGCATAAGGATCAACGGACTTCGACGACAGATTGCCGTCCACACGGCGATAGATGGCGAACTCCTGAATGAACCCGTCGTTGGCCGGAATGTCCGACCACTGAATCCGCATCTGCTTTCCCTGATCGTTGGGAATGTCGGCCAGCATGGTGATCTCCTCGGACGCGCCCCACATCAGGGCATAGGCCGATCCGGCAAGCAGGTCCGTATTGACCGTGGCCCGCGGCTCGCCGATGAGAAACTCGTCGCGCCCGTCTCCGTTAACGTCCCCCATCCTCGCGACATGGAACCCGTAGAGCCCCAACTGTTGCGATCCCAGACTGTGATGGAGAATCGCCCCATCCTTCAGCGAGTAGATCATCGTCGCGCCCGCCTGCATCAAGCCCCCGACTTCGGTTCCGGGCGCCGTGATCATGGCGTCATTGAGACCGTCGCCGTTGACATCCGCCGGCGCGACGGCGTAGCCGAAGGAACTTCCCGGCATGCCGTCAAATCGACGGAGCAGCGCCCCGTCGAACCCTGAGAAGACGTACGCAGCGCCTGTGTAATTGCGGTAGTAAGGCGCCCCGACGATGAAGTCACGGTACCCGTCGCCGTTGACATCGCCCATGCCGGCGATGGACTGCCCCAGGTTCGCGCCGATTGAATCGCCGGTGACGTAGTGCAGAATCGCTCCGGTCAGCCCGGAATACACGTAAGCCGCGCCGCGGCCGGAGCCGCCGTATGGCGCTCCCGCCATGAAATCCGCCCTCCCATCGGCATTGACATCTCCGGCTCCGGCGACCGACAACCCGAGATTCACATACATCGAGTCACCATACTTTCGATGGAGCAGCCCGCCCCCGGCCCCCGAGTACACGTAGACATTGCCCGCGCTCTGCGCCGCGCCGGAATCCGCATAGGGCGCGCCCACCACATAATCGGGAATGGCGTCGGCGTTGACGTTCCCGGCGCGCGCCACCGACCACCCGAAATTGTCATCGGCCGCGCCGCCGTCCTTTTGCTGCAGCAGGATGCCGTTCATGCCGGAGTAGAGGTACACCGAACCCGCGTCGGTCAAGCCGCCCGGATCGGCGTACGGCGCCCCCACCAGGAAGTCGGCACGGGCATCACCGTTGACATCCCCCAGCATCGCCACCGACACCCCGACAACCTCGGCGGAATCCGTGCCGTTGATCTGGTAGAGCAGGCTGCCGTCCAGGCCCGAGTACACATGCGCCGAGCCGGCATTGATGACGCCGTTGGGCGAGGCCAGTGGCGCGCCCACGATGAAGTCCGGCACGCCGTCGCCGTTGACATCCGCGCCCCCGTCCACGGAGTATCCCATTAAGACGGTATCCGCGTCGCCGTTCTTCCGGTAGAGCAGCGGGGAAGGGTACGGAACGCCCATTCCCTCCGTCTCCGCCGCGCCCTTGGGCGTCGCGTCGGCCGCCACCGGCTTCATGCCCGGCAGAAGTGGCAACAGCGGTCCGGAGCCCGCATACGCTTCCGAAGCAATGATCGAAATGAGCATTCCAATCAGGGTCAGCGTCTTCACTGCCCTCCGAACACTTCGCCTGTTCATGATGCACTCCTTTCCAGGCGTGTAATGGTGAGGGTACCTGGACCTGTTGACCTGCTTTGTTGTCACAGCACGGGTGAAGCGCGATTACCGGGATGACTGTTCGACCGGAAAGCGGACGAAATTCGTCATACTTTAATGGTAAAACCCCGCCACAGGGCCGGGCAAGGACAATTCTGGCCATCCTCCGGCCCCGGATGCCGGCTTTCACGGCGCGGAAACCGGCGAGTGTGGGGGTATTCCCATAGTCCGGCCCGCGCTCGCCCCCCGCAACTTGACCGCATTACGCGCTAAATTCCCCCACCAATCCTCCGATACCAGTCTAAGAACCCCCGCCACTCGCGGGAGTCCTGTTCCATGCGGCCCAAGGGCGGGCCGTGACCACGAATTCATGGGGACTTGAGGGGACTTGATGCAAACAAGGAGCGGCGAGATGCCACGGAGCGACTGGGCGTGCGCGGGACGGATCGGACGCGCGCTATGGATCGGAGTGCTTGCCTTCGGGTTGGGCGCCTGTTCGGGCGTCAACAAGACCGACACCACCGCGACACTGCAAGGTGTCGATGTCACCCCCGCCATCCTGGCCGAGGGGGAAACCGCCGTCGTTGAGGTGCTGGTCACCAACGCCAACAGCGAACCGCTCGCCGACGCGACCGTCTACCTGTTCGCCAATCCGAACACCGGCGGCGTGTTCAACTCCAGCGTCGTGGTCACCAACGACGAGGGGTTGGCGTCGACCATCTTTACCGCCACCACCGCGGGCAGCGTTCGCATCAGCGCCCGGGTCGAAGGCGACCAGACCACGCTCTATAAGGACATCATCGTCGAAGAAGACATCGGCGGCGGCGGCAACACCGACGGCCACATCGTGCTGACCGTCACTCCGGCGCTGGTGCAGGCCGATGGCCTCTCCACCGCGACCATCAACGCGCTGGTTTCCGATGGCAGTGGCAATCCTGTCGGCGACGGCACCGTCATCAAGTTTGTCGCCGGTGAAAAATTCATGGATGTCAACGGCGACGGCATCTGGACCAACAGCGTCGACACGCTGATCTACGATCTGGATTCCGATGGTCTCTGGGATCCGATCGGCGCCATCGAGCCGACCGTGACCACCACCGGCGGCCAGGCCGTGACGACCTACACCGCCGGCTCGACCGCGGGCGTGGTTTACATCAAGGCCACCGGCGGCCAGCCCGGCGCTCACTTCTCGGCGGAAGTCTCGCTCTCGCTGACCTCCAATGATTCGGTGCACTCGATCGTGCTCACCCCCGGCTGGCAGACTGTCCAGGTGCGCGGCACCGGCGGCATCGAGTTTGCCCCGCTGACCGCGGCCACCTTCGACGCCAAGGGCAATCCGGCGCCGCAGGGCCGTGAGGTCGAGTTCCTCATCACCGCCGGTCCCGGCGGCGGTGAGGCGATCAACGGCGACCCGGTCGGTCCGGTCAAGGCGATCACCGACGCCAACGGCGTGGCGACCGTCACGCTCAATGCCGGCAGCGCCTCGGGTACCGTGCGCGTGTTGGCCCGCTCGGGCGCGGTGGTCTCCGCGGCCAGCCATCTGGTCATTCGTTCCGGCCCGCCGGCCTACCTGTCGCTCGGCGCCGCCGATTGCAACGTCCCCTCGTGGGAAGTCGTCAACGCCACCAACGACATCGTCGCCCTGGTCGTCGACCAGTGGGGCAACGAAGTCCCCGACTCGACCGCCGTCTGGTTTGGCTGCGAGCAGGGCCTGATTGAGGGTGCCGACGTCACCAATCCGACGCTCACCCAGCGCGGCACCGCCGGATCGACCTGGCATTCCGGCGCGCCGAAAAACGACGGCTATGTCTGGTACTGGGCGCAGACCGCCGGCGGCCAAGTGGCCGACACCAGCGTCTTCATCGAGTCCGGCCCGGCCGCCTTCGGCCAGTTCCTCGCCTATCCCGACACGCTGTTGGCCGACAACCGCGACAAGGGCGAAGTGGTCATCGATGTCCGCGATGGCAACGGCGTCTTCGTCGATGACAACACCACCGTCGAAGTCGAAGCCGACATCGGCACCATCGCCGATGGCGTCGCCCGCGACGGCTGCCATTCGTCCGTCTATGTCGGCGACTACGTCGCCGGCGTGCTCGATCGCGATTATGTCGTCACCGTCCCCGACTCGGGTGTCGGCGCCATCGCCACCATCCGTGTGCGCTCGGGTGGCGTGTTCGGCTACAACGATCAGGTGCAGGTGGTCCTGCTGACCGGCACCGCCTACTCCAAGACCTCGATCGTCGATGTCCCGTCGAGCATGGTCTATGGCACCAGCGCCCCGATCGAAATCCAGATCAAGGACCGCTGGGGCAACCCGCTGGGCGGCCATTTGGTTGAGGTGAGCTGCAATTCCGGCGGCACCATCACCGGATCGCCGCAGTACACCAACGAGTATGGCATCGCCGGCGGATATGAGTTCTTCGCCAGCAGCAACCAGAGTTTCTCCGAAGCGCTGATCGTGGTCCGCGACCTCGATCCCAACTTCGGCGGCATCACCATCACCAAGAAGGTCACGCTCGAAGAATAGCCAGTGTTCATGGTGGGGGGGCAGGGACGCTCCAGAACGGCAAAAGGCCGGGGTCTTGGATAAGACCCCGGCCTTCGCCGTTGAGGGCTCTGCCTAAACCTGGCCACAAGGGGCAGGTCTCAGACCTGCTCCCACCACTCTGAATCGCAATCCAAATTCCCGCTATACCATCCCGATCCGCCGCCGGCGGCAAGGGATCTGCTTTTTCTGCCGTCGGTCAAAAGCAGATGCTTCGCTGCGCTCAGCATGACAAAGTCAATGAACCTATGCGAGTCTGAGGCCCGCCTGCGCTCATCCATGAATTCCAGCCAATCGCTCTTGTGGAGGGCGAGGCTCCTGCCGAGCCTGCTCTTTGGCTCCCGCAATGTCATCCCAATCCGCCGCAGGCAGAGAGGGATCTGCTTTTTCTGCCGTCGGTCAAAAAGCAGATGCTTCGCTGCGCTCAGCATGACAAAGTCAAGGAACCAGCGCGGGTCTGAGGCCCGCCTTCGCCATACCAAATCCCGTCATCCCAAGACCCGGCGCTCTTTGCCGGGTCTTGGGATCTTTGTTGTTCGTGCAGAGGAACAGGCTCTCAACCTGATCCGAGCCCACCTCTGCCGCGCTCACGGACAGACCCCATCCGGCAGGGGCACATCCCCGGTCACATGATCGATCAGGTAAACCAGATCCCGGATGTCCACCACACAATCCCCATTCACATCCGCCGCCGATTCATAGAGCAGATACCCATCCCGGTACAGGTAATCGATGAGGAAGACCACATCGGCGGGCGTCACCGCCCCGTCGTTGTCGGCATCGCCCCGCGCCGATGGCACCCCGTATCCCATCCGCCCGAGAATGGCCGTCAACGCCGCCCGCGCATCCTGTTCATCCATGTACGACAGGGGAAAAGCGAAGACCACCAGCGTCCGTTGGGGATCGCGTGCCCGCACTGCCACCGCCTGGCCCTGCAGCGGCGAATGCGCGCTGTCCCTGGATACAAACGTGTAGAGTACTTCTCCCTGGGCGGTGTCGATTTCGAAGAAGCCCACAAACGGCACCGCGTTGCCTGGATGCGGCAGCGCCGGGTTGAGCCCCCAGCCGGTGCGGGAGGCATCGACGGCGAGGCGCGGCAGACGCGGGTCGGCCGGCGCCGCCGCGACAAACTCGGCGTTCATCCGTGTGGGCCCGGCCAAAAGCGATGCCGGATAATACACCCGCCGTATCCCGGCCAGTGCCCCCAGCGATCCCGCCGGCACCGCCACCGTCTCCGCCTGAACGCCCTCAAAGTTGAACAAGTCGCGTCCCGACAGAACCGTCACACCCCGCGCGTTCGAATACACCGCCAGCAATTCCTCCTCGCCGCGGCCCATCGCCCCGCGTCCGTCGGCGGTCACCACCGTCAGCGGATGCGGATCAAAATCCACCAGCGTCAATGGAGGGTCGCCGGTCGCGAAGTCGCGATATAGACTTCCCGAAAGCAGACGCTCCCACACCGCGCGGGTCGAATCACGGTCGGTCAGCGAGAATGCGTTGGCCAGCGTATAGTCGAAAATCTGCGGCGGCCCATCGAAGTCAAACGCCACACCCACCGTTGCCGGCGAGGGATAACTCTCGTTGGCCAGCGACGAGAGCGCCGTCACCCGGTACTCGTATAGCGTCGCCCCGGCGACATCCTGATCGGTGACGCGTGTGGCCGTGTCGGTCGTCGCGATCAGCTCCCAGTCGCCACCCGGCGCGCGTCGGTAGACACGGTACCCGCTGATGTCATCCTCGGCGTTCGGCGGCCAGTGCAGATGGATTTCATGCCGCTGCGCCAGCGCAATCGGACGCGCCGGCGTTTTCGGGCGGTCGGGCAGGAGACTGTCGCTAATCGACTCCGGTCCGATGATCCCCGGACGGCCCATGCAGGCGACGGTGTAGTAGTACGTCTTCGAACGATCCAGCCCGACATCGACAAACGATGTGTCAAGGCCGGCGCTGAATGTTCGTCGATCGCTCCCGTCGCCGGCGCGGCGCTGCACGCGGTAATACGTCAACCGATCGGTGTGCCGCGCGCTCCAGGTCAGCACGCCCGAAGTGTCATTCCATCCCGCCACGTCAAACGTGCGCGGCGGCGCGATTGGCAGAAACGAGAAG
The DNA here is from genome assembly GCA_035559435.1 of bacterium. Classification (NCBI taxonomy): domain Bacteria; species bacterium. Next base: position 19,119 of record DATMBC010000092.1, on the reverse strand, counting down.
GCGCTGTCCCAGGCATGACGCTGGTCGAGCGCGTAATACTCCAATTGGCTGATGCCCAGCCCCTGCAGGTATTTCGACGGATCCCGCGGGTCAAACAGCGTTTTGAAATTCAACGGCTGCGTGTGACCGTAGGGAGCCACCATCCACACCCAGTGCACCACCAGCGAATCCCCCGGCGCCAGGGTCGTCGCCCCCACCGTATGCAGAAACCGAATGTCGAACCCGTCGGCGAAGTCGACCGCGATCGAGTCATGCGTCGGCGCAATCCAGCCCTCGGCTGACCGGTCCACCGCCGCGTACGGTTGCGCATAGTCCAGCTCGCGGTTGGCCATGCGGCGGTAACGGTAGGCATCCGTCACGTCGTAGCCGCGCCCGCCGAAGATGTTGGTGTCGCCCGGCGCGCGTTGCGGCCCCCAGTCATAGGGGTCGCGCAACGATGGCACCCACCAGTTGAACGATTCCCCGGTCAGACGCGGGAAGCCGCCCAGGTACATCGAGCCGAACATCCGCCGCGGCGACCGGGCATCGAAATGATCGGTCGAATCCGGGTCGCCGTCGTTGTCCGCCGCCCAGGCCACCGAGACTTCGGTGCTCTGGTCCCCCTGCACGATGCTGCGTCGTGTGTGCCCGACCACATCATCCATCCAATAGTCTTCGGTCTCGGCATGTCCGATGTCGGGATCGCACATCCAGCCCACCCACAGACTCTCGATGGGCACGGTGCCGATGTTGGTGATCACCAGCTCCTGGAACAGCGCGCCATCGTGCAATTGCGCGCCTAAAGTGTAGGTCTTCTGGCGCACCCGCACCGGCAGGGGACGGTGCGGGCCGTCATAGGGATCATCGCGCACCGTCTCCGGGTCGGTGGTCGTGTCGCCGTAGATAAAGGTCCATTCATCATCCCCGAGCCGATCGGAGTAGACCGGCGGGTCATAGTTGTCGGCGTACAGCTCGTGCGACTGCCCGAAGCCCAGCGATCCGCTGGACACCAGCGTGTCGCCGCCGACAATCCCGCCGATCCACAGCCCCGCCTCGTACATGTACTCGATCCGCGAATGCGCCGGCGATTCGAGCACCGGCACCAACGCGCCGGCGGAATCGCGCAGCCGCTCACGCACCGTGCCGAAGTAGCCGTAATTGGTTGCGGTCGCGCGCAAATATCCGGTATCGTGGATGCGCCAGACAATGTTGGTGTCGAATCCCGCCACCCCCGCCGCCAACGGCAGGGGAGAGGCGGAAGTTGCCGGTGTACGCCCCCATCCCGCCGTGCTCCATCCCGGCAACAGCGCCAGCAATGTCAGTAAGATTCGCCGCACAGCCATACGTTTCAGAAGATGCGCTTCAACCCAGCTTGCCATGCGGAGCGCCGCAATGCATCTGCTTTTTCCCGGTTCGAAGGAAAAGCAGATCACTCTCCGCCGGCGGCGGATCGGGACGACGTAGCGGAAGTCAAAGAGCAGGCTCGGCAGGAGCCTCGCCCTCCACAAGAGCGATGGGCTGGAATTCATGGATGCGCGCAGGCGGGCCTCGGACTCGCCCTGGTTCCTTGACTTTGTCATGCTGAGCGCAGCGAAGCATCTGCTTATGCCTGTTCGGCAGGAGAAGCAGATACCCCCGCCGCCGGCGACTCGGGATGACAATTCACTGTTCAGCTGGAACATGGTCTTACAACCGGCCCACCCGACGTATTACCCCCGGCCACAATCTATCATCCCGCCGCATCTTCTCCAACTCCCGCAATTCGGCTCTCTTCGCCGCACCCGCCCCAACCGTCATTCCAAGCCGTCCGGCAAAGAGAGCCGGACGGCTTGGAATCTTTGTTTCCCCGCACAAAGTGATTGTCTCCCCGCGCGCGCCGCCGATAATTCAATCCAAACCCGGAGCGTCGCTTATGTACTCCCACAGCCGTCTGTCCACCTACGAAAACTGCCCGCGCAAATTCGCCTTCCGCTATGTCGAACAGGTGAAAGTCGCGCAGGAGACCACCGCCGAGGCCTTCATGGGCTCGATGGTCCATGACACCCTCGAACAACTCTACAAGTGGGTGGAAATGGAGCGCACCCCCAAATGGGAGGACCTCAACGCCTTCTACGAGGACGCCTGGACCAAGGGGTGGAACGAGAACATCCTGATCGTGCGCGAGCATTTGACCGGCGAGGACTACAAGAACCTCGGCCGCCGCTGTGTCATGGACTACTTCAAGAAGTTCTATCCCTTCCGCGATGCCCGTGTGCTTGGCCTCGAGGAACGGCTGGTCTTCGATCTGGACCCCTCCGGCCACTACAAGATTCAGGGGTTCATCGATCGGCTGGCCGAAGCCGAGGATGGCGCCATTGAAATCCATGACTACAAGACCAATCAGCGCATGCGCACCCAGGAGGAGGTCGACCGCGACCGGCAGCTGGCGCTCTACCAGATCGGCATTCAGCGCCGCCTCAACGATGTGAAGAACGTCCGCCTGATCTGGCATTACCTGCGCGCCAACCGCTCGCTGGTCTCGACCCGCACGCCGGACCAGCTCGAGGAACTGCGCTTCGACACCATCCGTCTGATCGACACCATCGAGGAGGCGAAAGTCAAAAACGACTTCCCGCCTCACGAGTCCATGCTCTGCGACTGGTGCGAGTTCCGCGAGTTGTGTCCCGCCAAACGCCACGCGGTCGTGGTCGCCGCCATGTCCCCGCAGGAGTTCGCCGCCGATGACGGCGTCAAGCTGGCCGACCAGTATGCGCAGGCCCGGCGCCGTCTCGATCAGGCCGAGCAGAGAGTCGAGGAACTCAAGCAGCAGATCGTCGACTTCGCCGCCCGCATGAACTTCACCAAACTTCAGGGGCATGGCGTGCAGGTCTCGGTCACCCGCTCGCCGATCTGGAAACTGCCCGCCACCGATGACCCCCAACGCAAGGTCCTCGAAGGCCTCGTGCGCGATTCCGGCCTCTGGGACAAGGTTTCCGACCTCTCCAAATCCAAACTGACCAAGACTATCGACTCCAAATCCTTTGACCCCGTTTTCCGCGACCAAATCCAGCGCTTCCTCACTCGCGACATCCAGACCACCGTCCGCCTCTCCATCAAAGAAGGCAACACCGTCGAAGACGGCCCCGACCCGGGATGATCGGCGATTGGCGATTTTCGATTGACGATTGGAGGACTGGGGAGTTGCGTGTATGAATGCGGATGTGTTCAAGGCGCGGACTCTGGAATTTGCTTTGGCGGTTGTCCGGCTGTGCGAAGCGCTGCCGAAGTCGCGTACGGGTGATATCATCGCGCGACAGCTGCTGCGCTGCGGGGCATCCGTCGGCGCGAACTACCGCGCCGCATGCCGGGCCAGGTCGCGCGCCGATTTCATCGCAAAATTGGGCATCGTAGAGGAAGAATACGACGAATGCCTGTACTGGATGGAGCTGCTGACCCGCGCCGGCCTGGTGGAGAATCGCCAGCTCGACACTCTCATGCGAGAAGCCAATGAAATCCTCTCCATGGTGATCGCCTCAAAGAAGACCGCCCGCACTCACACTCAGAGGTAGCCCCCAATCGCCAATCGCCAATCGAAAATCGTCAATCGCCAATCAACAAAACGGCCCCGCGGGTGCCGCGGGGCCGTAGGTTCTCACGGAGAGTTGATCCTATTTACGATTTGTCACCATTCTTCTTCGTGTCGGTCGCCAGAAGCTTCTTATACTCCTCCTTGTTAATGAGCAGCTCCTTGGCCTTGGCGACATACGGATCATCCTTGAGGATGACGCCTTCGTAATATCCGCGCTCGCCGTACACCTTGTTCAGGATCGCCCGCTTGATCTCGCGCTTGAGCACATCGGCGCTCTCGGTGAAGGCCAATTCCTTTTCCTTGGCCACCAGCGCCTTCATCTGATCCAGGGCCGACTGGTAAATCGCCAGACGTTCCGGATCGTCTTTCAATGCGTCGCGCATCTTGTCCAGTTCGACTTCGGTGTCGGTCTTGTAGTCGAACTTGTTCTCCTCCAGGTAACGGCGGAAGTCGGCCAGCACCTCGTCCGATGCCTCGAACGAAAGCGGGATGTTCGGGTTCTTCGACGAGTAATAGACGGCGTAATTGAAGAATTTGCCCTGCCGCCACAGGTTGATCTCCAAGGGCCGCAACAATTCGCGCTCGATCAGCACATCCGGCACAATTCCGCCGCCGCCATAGACCTTGCGCCCCTTGTTGGTGTAGTAGACCTCCGAGTCGTCCTTCTCCACCACGTTGGAATGCCCCGAATCCTCTTCGCCGGTGGCTTCCTCGTCGGCCATGTTCGGGTGCTTGGTGGCGCGCGATGGCTTCTGAATCGAACGTCCCGACGGCACGAAGTAGCGCGCCGTGGTCAGTTTCAGCGCCACATCCTCGGTGTCGGGCAGACGGAACACCTGCTGCACCAGCCCCTTGCCGAAGGTCGTGTTGCCCACGATCAGCCCGCGGTCCCAGTCCTGGATCGCGCCGGAGACAATCTCCGAGGCCGACGCGGTCCCGTCATCGACCAGCACGACCAGCGGCATGTCGGCCGCGATCGGCTGCTCGGTCGAGAAGTACTTGCGCTGCGACTCGGGGTCGCGCCCTTGCGTGTAAACGATCAGTCTGTCCTTCTCGAGGAACAAATTGGCGGTCTTGACCGCCTGGTCCAAGAGCCCGCCGCCGTTGTAACGCAGATCGAAGATCACGCTCTGCGCGCCCATGCCCTTCAGCGCGATCAGGGCATCCTGCAGTTCCTTGTCGGTGCTCTCGGAAAACTTGTTGAGCCGCAGATAGCCGATCTTGTTGGCCTCGTCGGCCATGCCATAATACGGCACCGACTTCAACTCGATCACCGCGCGCTCGACCACATACTCCAGCGGTTCGGGCAACCCCACCCGGTTGATGGTGAGGGAGACCTTGGTCCCCGCCGGACCGCGCATCAACTTCGACGCCTGCTCGGTGGTCATGCCCACCGCATTCTTGCCGTCGATTGAGATGATTCGGTCCCCCGCCTGCAGACCCATCCGCTGGGCGGGCGTGCCCTCGATCGGCGAGACCACGGTCACCGTGTCCTCGCGCAGATCGATCTGCATCCCCAACCCCTCGTACTTGCCATGGGTCGATTCCATCAGACGGTCGTAGTTCTGCTGCTCCATCAACACCGAAAACGGATCCAGCACATCGAGCATCCCGCGGATGCCGGAGTAGATCATCTCCTTGGTGTTGATCGTATCCATGTACGCCGACTGGATGCGATAGGAGATGTCGGTCAATAGCTTCGAATACTTATAGAGAGTCTCACGGCTGGCGCCCGACGTGGACGGCCCGCGGTCGGTGTCGACCGGTTGACGGTCCGCCTGCGCCCACAACGCCTCGCGGTGCGGCGTGGCCTCGCCCGATCCGACAATCCAGATCGTGACGGCCGCCAGCACGCCGAGAAACAAGGTGTACACTCGGAAGCGACGATCATGCGTCATGACAAACTCACCTTGGTTTGGGTCCCATTGCCCCGCTCATGCCGCCCTCCCGGCGGCCTGCTCTCTGCTTCTACGATGACAGGATGTGCTTTGTTTTGCAACCATTTATCTCCGTCATGCACACTTCCACGACACACACCCGCCAGATTCTGTTCCACCGGTTCCTAAGCGCAATCTCCCTGCCGGATCAACCCGGGTCGCGTCAACTTACGGCCCCTGCGATTACCGGCCAACTGACCGGCCCATCCCCGAGACGCGTCACAAAGACGGCCTTGCACTTCATACGCGCCCACCGCCGGGCTGTTCCCGTCTTTCTTCAATCCGCCCTTAGGGTTCCATGAATTGCTGCAGATACGACATCCCCGAATCAACCGGCGAGCGTTTCAGATACTCACGCGTCGCCGCCACCGCCGCCGCCCGGTCATTGGCATCGGCGGCCAGATAGACCAATTCGAGATAAGGGGGAGCCAGGCTGGAGTCCAACTCGATGGCCCGTTCCGCCGCGGCCTTGGCACGGTCCGCCTGACCCAGATTGCGATAGACCGTCGCCAGATAGAAGTGCGCCAGCGAGTGACGCGGATTGTTCACCAGCGCCGCCTCGAACGCGTTCCGCGCCGCCTCATACTGTTTGGTGGCCACATACGACATCCCGAGGAAGAAAGACGCCCATCCCGACGTCGGGAATTGCTCCTGCCACATCCGCGCCACCCGCGCTCCGTCCTCCCAGCGCAACTTCGCCTGATAGAGCCGCACGCAGCGCAGGTAGACATCCTCCACCCGTGCGCCGCCGACCATCGCCCGCTCGAGGTGCTCCAGCGCCCCGTTCGTATCCGCCTTCTGTTCGGCGATGATCGCGCGGTAATAGTAGGCCTCCTGCTGATTCGGGTCGCGCGCGATGCTCACCCGTGCCAGCGAGTCGGCCGCCGCCTCGTCTTTCAGCCACAGATTGGCGAACGCCAGGACATTGAGTTCATTGATCTTGAGCGTGCGCACACCTTCCAGACGCTGCATCGTGGCCCTCGCTTCCTCCCAGCGTTGCAGCGAGGAATAAGTCAACCCCAGCTGCTCCAGCGCCTGCGCATCGTTCGGCGACAGTTCCAGCGCCTTCTCGAAACAGGCCGCGGCGCTGTCGTATTGCTGCAATTGCCAATGCAGACTGCCCAGGTTGCGCCAGGAGTTCACATCGCGCGGCTGCCAGATTGAGCGCTTGCGCAGGTGCTCGATGGCGGTCTGACGGTCGCCGGTCAGATGGGCCAGCACATACGCCCACGACATCAGCCGCTCGCCACGGTGGAATTGCTGCGTGTAATGCGGATCCTCGCGCACCAAACGGTCCACACGCGCCACCACCGCCCGCTCATCGCGCGCGCCCCACACAAACGCCCCGCTGTGGACCAGCGCCAGCGCCCCGATCATCACCCACTGCGCCCGCACACCCCCCGTCGCGGTCGTTCCACGCGCCAGCTGCGCCGCGCCCAGAATCGACAACGGAATGCCGTAGACGCCGATCAGGTCCCAATCGCGGAACGCGCCGATCAACGGATCCACCCAGAACGAGAAAAACCACAAGGAGGCCGCCGCCACCGCCAGGATGCCCAACGACGTGTCCAGCGGCTTGCGACCCGCGCCCGCCAGCCAGGCCAGCAAGCCAATCACCCCGATCGGCGCGGCAAACAATAGCAGATTGACCGTGTCGGACAGATGCGGCAACCCGAAGGCCGTGTACGAGGTCTCCTCCGATGCCCAAAGCGGCACAAAGATGCCGGGCTTCACCGTCGAAAAGACCGCGCCCGCGATGCCCCAGCCGACAAAGCCGATGAGGAAGAGCGCCCCCGCACGGCGCGGCAGGAGCCCGCTTACCGTGCGCTTGCCGAAGAGGACCCACAAGAGCGCTGGCAGAAACGCCACCGCCAACAGATGCAGGACACAGCCCAGTACCCACAGCGCCGTCGCCCACAGAAGCCGGCTCCGCAACAGGAAGAGCAGACTCCAGAGCAGCGCCGCGCCGACCAGCGAGTAGGCCTCGACATGCCCGAACCAGAGCGCCGCCATCCCACTGGAACAGCCGGCCCCAATCACCATCCAACGCGCGCCGCGGTCCTTCGGGTAGAGGTGCCGGGCGATCGTGGCGATCGCCGCCAACATGGCGACTCCCGCCGCCGCGCTGAGAAGGGCATAAGCGGTTTCCGGCGATCCGCCCAAGGGCGCTACGATGGCTTTGAAGACCAACCAGTGCACCGTCAGGTCGCCGCCCATCAACGCCAGATTGCCGCTGATGTCGGGGAATCCGCCGGCCAGATAGCCGCGAAACGAGTACCCGTCGCCGTAGGCATACCCCCGCATGCGGAAGAGGAGAAACAACGCCGCCGCCGCCGCCAGGAAGCCCCACGATGCGCCCCGTGGCCACACCCGACGCTCCATCGTCGCCGCCACTCGCTCCGCCACCCCCGGGAACACCGCCACCGCCACCAAAAGCAACAGCAACGACCGGCCCCACAACGGCAACTCGGCCCAATAGTCCAGTCCCCAGGTCCAGATGCCGGGACGCCACGCCGTGAGGAAATGGACCAGCGCCAGCACCACGATGCCGCCCACCAGCCAGTCGAAGGACCACCCGGACACCGCGACAGGCACAGGGGCTGGCTTTTTCGTCATAGATAGGAAAGATACACCAACACTGCACTGACGGCAACGATCCTCCCGCCCCGCCTGTTGCCGTCCTTGCCGCCCGATCCACCATTCAGGCAGAAGGCGGGTAAAGACCCGCCTTTGCCAGACCATCTGATGACGGATCGCGGCCCTCACGGACACGGCTGCGGCACGCCGGCGCGAAAGGCGAATTCCACCACCTTGATCACATCGAGAATGTTGTACTCTCCGTCGCAGTTGGCGTCGACACGATCCGGCGGCGTCGGCAACGGCACCGAGCGGAACAGGTGATCGACCGCCAGCGTGACATCGATCACCGTATGCGCGCCGTCATAGTCGATGTCCCCGGGCAGGACAAAGAGATTGACCATGCCGGCGTTGTAGGTCGGCACAAAGTCCAGCACCGGCGAGCTGAACTTCAGCTGCAGTTGCGAAATCCCCAGCGTCGCCGTGTCGACGGTGATGAAGTTGGCCGGGTTCACGTTGCTTTTCATCTTAAACCACAGCCGCGCGATCGGCCCCGCGCCTGGCGCCAACGGGGCCGGGGAGCCATTCTGATTGTTGTCGGCGCGCATCCGCATGCACACCGCGCCGGTGGTGCGCGCGTCGTACACCAGTTGCTTGTACTCGAAATAATCCGTGCGGCATCCGGTCGTCACCATCGAGTCCAGCGTGGCCGAGCCGGGAATGTTGGTGGCCCGCAACGGCAGTATGATCTCCTTCACCGGCTGGAAGTTGGTCGCCCAGACATCAACCGCCACCACCGTGCCCGCCGGCGCGACCGTGTCGACCGCCGCCAGCGTCTCCGCCAGCGCCGCGATGTAACTGACCTTCTGCTTGAGCCCGGTCCCCAGCGCCGTCTGCGTCCGCAGCGTGACATCCCACAGCCCCGGACCGTAGACATGCGACGGGTTCTGGATCAAGGCCGAGTCTCCGTCGCCGAAATACCATGTCCACCCCGTCGGCGGCGTAAACGAACTGTCGTAGAACTGCACATACAAAGGCGCCGGTCCCACGCGCGGATCGGCCGCGAAGTTGGTCGACGCCAGATTCTGCAGCGAGTTGTTGAGGTTGATTCGCCCCGATCCCAGCATCCCGACATAGGCCGGATTGAGCGCGTCGATGTTGTCGGCTGTGCCGATAATGATGTCGAACACGTCCTGACGCGTCAGCGACGGGTTCAACGATCGGATCAGCCCCACCTGACCGACCACCTGCGGCGCCGCCATCGAGGTCCCGCTGAACCGCGCGTACGTCGGCGAGTAGTGGTTCGACACGGTGCTGTAGATCGAGGAGCCCGGCGCCGCGACATCCACCTGCGGCCCGTAATTGGAGAAACTGGAACGGGTGTCGTTGGAGGTCGTCGAGGCCACGCACAAAACGTCGGTACGGTTCTGCAGATAGCCCGTGACGCCGCCGTTGTCGTTGCCCGCCGCCGCCGAAATCACCAGCTCGTGCGCCACCGCGCTGTCGGTTGCCGCCTCGATGCCGCCGCCGGTCGACGATCCAAAGCTGTAATTGATCGCCGTCGCCCCGTTGCGGTAGGCGTAAGTGAACGCCTGCGCGACATAGCTCATGTGCGTGCGGCCGTTCTCCTGGCCGCCGTCGTCAAACGAATAGCCCATGCGCAGGCACATGATCCGGCAGCCCGGCTCGCTCACTCCGAATCCGCCGGCCACCCCCGACACCCCGACCGTGTTGTTCGTTGTCGCCGCGATCGTGCCCGAGGTGTGCGTCCCATGCCCGTTGAAGTCGTTGGGATCATTGTCCTGGATCGCCCCGTCCTCCCCCGGCCAGACCAGACTGCCGCTGGTGACAAAGTCCCAACCGATCAGGTCATCGACATACCCGTTGCCGTCATCGTCAATGCCGTTCATGTCCGAGGGATCCATCACCACCCGGTCACCGTCCAGGTCCTCGCCCGGGTTGATCCAGACATTGGCGTTTAAGTCCTCATGCGACCAGAGCACCCCGGTGTCGGTATCGGCGAGGATGATGTCGGGACTGCCGACCGTCTTCTCCCACGCCTCCGGCGCGTCCATGTCACGGTCGCTGCCCTGATTGAGTTGGAACATCTGCGGATACAGCGCATCGTCGGGCGTGCGCATGATATAGGCGAAGTAATCGAAGTCGACTCGCTCAACCTCCGGCAGCGCCTCGTACTCGGCGGCCAGTTTGTCGAGATCGGCGGACGGATCGAAGTAGAGCAGATGCCAGCGGTCCATCGGCGATTGGCCGGCGGCCACCGACTTGGCGCTCGCGCTGCCGCGCGGAAAGAGGGGATAGTAGTCGCTCATCCCGTGCTTCACATTCAACTGATCCACCGCCGGCACACCCATGGTCGCGCCGTTGCTCTGCAGCTTGTTGCCAAAAGGCATGTACCCCTCGGCCAGCTGGATCACCAACACGCCGGGGATCCGCTCCCCCTGCGACGGGTTCACATGGCCGTCGTCACGCACCGTCGCCACTCCCGGCGCCGCCCACAGGAAGACCGCCACACACAAACAGACCGCCGGAAGCATTCGCTTCAGCATCACACACTCCTCAGGTTTTCTGGTCTCGATGGGGCACCGGCCGAATCGCAGGTACGTACAGCCGCGGGGCAAACACGATGGACAGCCCGCAAATCCAATATACCAGACGATTTATGTGCGTCAACGCCCCACGCCTCGCTTCGGTGACATTTCGCAGTCATCGGTCGCATCTCTGCGCAGGGTTTTGCGCATCTCGAACTCAGACCCGTCGCGCCCGGTTTACCTGCGACGCTTGCGACCCCTTGCCCGAATGCCACTTAGCGCGCCGTGACCCAAATGCGCCCCGTTGGCCTGCCGCTTGCATGGAGGGGAGAAGCTTCCCGCCGGATACAAAGCCGGGGGCGGCCACATAATTGTCGTTTGACAATTCGACCGCGAAGATGTTAATTAACAACGTCTTTGCCGGACCGTAAACGGTTTGAGCCACAGGAGGTTTTAGCGCACCACTTCGATTGATTCTTCACACTCTCGCCATTAGGGGCAGGGGTGTGGTACACCAAAGAATCACCGTCCCGGTTTCGGGACCAAATCATGGTGCGCGTCAACCGCTACATCCTGGCGTTCTGCTTGTCCGCTCTTTGCGCGGTCCGCGCGCAGGCATCGCTTTACGATGACTGCTCGATCCTCTCCCGCTCCGAGTCCGAAATCCAGTTTGTTTACCGCACCGGCGCTCCCGTTTGGGCGAACAACGCGCAGGGTGTCTATCTCGACATCGCGAATGCCGCGCTCGACGCGCGCTCCGGGTTGCCGCAGGTTCCCGGACGCATCATCTACATTGCGCTGCCCCCTGGCGCCGATCGCGTCGATGCAACCCTGCTGAATGTCGGCACAAGTCGCCGCCTGACCCCGCCCCGGCCATTGTCGCTTGAAGCTCCGGCCTGGCCCTATCCCGACACCCGCCTGGTCGTCGATGACCTGTTCACCCTGCATGGTGTGCGGGTGGCGCGTCTCATTCTGCATCCGGCGCTGTATGCCGATCCGCAGGGCGCGCTCGATCTGACCGATGCCATGACGGTCTCTGTGCGTTTTTCCGGCGGGTCATACGCGGGCGCGCCGTTGCCGTCGCGCGATCCCTATGCCGCCATCCTCGGTCAATTGCTTCTGAACCCCGAAGACGCGCGCGTCGACGCCGAACGCAATCTGGCCAAACCCGCCGTCGAAACCAACCCCTTCGCCGGCGGCGCGCAGTGGGTGTCGCTGCGCACCCGCGGCGACGGCGTCTTTGTCATCACACCCAGCATCCTGCGCATGGCCGGCGTGTCGCTCAACGGCGTCAACCCCGCCGGGATGCGTCTTTTCGCCGGCCCCGGACGACAACTGTCCACCAAGGTCGCCGATCCCGCCCCGACGCTGCGCGAGGCCGCCATGCTCTGGCAGGGCGACGATGACGCCGCCTTCGAAGATGGCGAGCAGTTCCTCTTCTGGGGCGATGGCCTCAACCGCTGGGATGTCGATTCGCTCGGCAATCTCGTCGATGTCGTGCACCGCTACGACCGCGACAATGTCTACTGGCTGGCGCTGTCGCATTCCGCTTCGACCCCGCCGCTGCGCGTCGAATCGCTCTCGGCGCCGCCCGCGCCGGGCGCCCTCGATCAGTTCACCGGCATCGTCCGCGCCCGCCACGAGGAGGACACCATCCTGCGCATCGCCTCCTCGGGATTCATTGAGAGTTATTACACGCGCTACTTCCGCAATCGCCGCGTCGGCGCGATCACCTTCTACGAGGCCCGCAACGCCGCCCCGGGGTTGCCGGCGCTCATCGAGATGGGCACCTGGGCCGGCTTCGCCGCCGACTACCATCCGCGCCTGCGCATCGCCGGCCAGACCGTCTTCCCCGACGTCGTCGCCGAGCGCAAGGGGGAGGACCGTTCCACCCTCTCGACCTTCCGCCTGGCCGCCTACGATCCGAATGTTGACTATGAGCTCTTCTTCGATGCGGCCAACACCGCCAGCTATTACCTCGACTTCTACACGATCGAATACCACCGCCGCCTCGAGATGGCCGCGGGAGCGTTCAAGTTCGCCGCGCCCGACACCACCGCCGCGCTGAACTTCACCATCGCCGGCGGCGCGTCGGCACAAGTCTGGGACATCTCCGATCCGCAGCGTCCGCGCGCCGTCATCGACGCCGGCCGTGACGGCAACGACCTCCGGTTTGGCGCCGCGCTGGCCAAAGGCCGGCGTCGCCTGTTCTATGCCTTTGTCAACGCCTCGCTGAAGACACCGCGGGCCGTCGCACCGGTCACCGTGGTCGACCTGCACACTCCGTCCACCGGCGCCGACTACCTGGCCATAGGCCCGCGCGCCTTCGGCAACGCCACCGCCGATTTCCTCGACTACCGCGCCGGGACCGACAACCTCGTCACCCGCTATGTCGCCGTCGAGGATATCTACAACAGCTTTGCCCTCGGCCCGCAGGACCCCGTCGCCATCCGCCGCTTCCTGCGCCACACCCACTACCACTGGCCCGGCCCGCAGCCGGTCTTTGCGCTCCTGGTCGGCGATGGCACCAACGACTTTCTCAACAACACCCGCGCCAATTCGGTCAACTATGTCCCGCCGTACATCGTGCGCGATGACGCGGTGGTCTCCGATGAGAGCTACGTCTATTTCACCGACCGCGCCGTGCTCGACGCCGAAGGCGACACGCAGGCCAATCCCTTTCCCGACATGTTGATCGGGCGCTGGCCGGTGCGCAACTCCGCCGAAATCGCCGCCATCACCGCCAAGATCAAACGCTACGAATCCGCCGAGAACCTCGGCCCCTGGCGCTCGCGCGTGATGATGGTCGCTGATGACGAGTACGGCGAGCGCGACAATCTCTCCGTCTGCGAGGGCTTCCACATCCGCGACGCCGAGGCGATCGCCAACGCCTACATCCCGCCGCGCATCGACGTGCAGAAGATCTATCTGACCGAATACCCCTTCGACAACCCCTCCTGCGTCGATCCGGCCGCCACCGGCTGCCGCAAGCCCGCTGCCAAGGAGGCGGTCGTCGCGGGACTCAACGAGGGCGTCTTAGTCTTCGACTTCCTCGGCCACGGCAACCCCGATGTCATGGCCCACGAGCGCGTCTTCGAGCGCACCGTCGATCTGCCCCGGCTGACCAACGGGTCCACACCCCATGCGGTGCTGACCTTCTCCTGCTCGATCGGTTTTTTCGATGACCCGGTCGACGAAGGAATGTCGGAGGAATGGATTCGGATGCCGGAGGGCGGGGCCGTCGCCGTGATCTCCGCCACCCGCCTGTCGGGGGCGCTGGCCAACGCCGATCTCAACGAGGTGGTCTTCGATTTGCTCTTCAAACGCGGGCTGACCGGCATTGCCGCCGCGCTCTACACCGGCAAACTCACACGGCAGTATTTCGAGTTGAATTGCCGCCTGTTTGAAAACTGCGACACGCCCCCGTGCCCCTGCGCCAATGACCGCGGTTATATCCTCTTCGGCGATCCGGCGCTGAAGCTCGGCCTGCCCACCCGGCGCGTCAACTTCGCCTCGCTCTCCCCCGACAGTCTGACCGCGCTCGCACCGGCGGCGGTCACCGGGACCGTCACCGATGCCGACGGCAATCTCCTCGTCGGATTCAACGGCGCGATGTCCGTCACCGTCCGCGATGTCCCGCGCCGCCGCCATTACACTTACTGCACCGACGATACGATCAACTACCAGCTCTCCGGCGGCACGCTCTACCGCGGGCAGGTGCCGGTGCAAAACGGCCGCTTTGAATTCAGCTTCATCGTGCCCAAGGATATCGCCTACGGCCAGACCGGCGCGCGCGTCATGGGCCATGCCGTCGCCGCCGCCGAAGTCGCCGGTGGCGCGCTCGATTCCATCCCGCTGGCCGTCTCCGCCGGCGCCGTCAACGACACCGCCGGACCCGCCGTGGCGCTGCGCACCGATAAGGGAGAGGTCATCGTCGATGGCTTCCATCTCCCCGAGGATGCCGCACTCGAAGTCGCCGTCGATGACCCCTCCGGCATCAATCTCACCGGCTCCTCCGGCCACCGCTTCGAGGTCTTCGTCGATGAGGCCCAAACGCCCTTCGCCGATCTGACGGACCTCTTCGTGTACGACCCCGGCTCACCCAACAAGGGCAAAGCCCAATTCAGCATCGCCGGCCTGACACAGGGTGCGCACCGCCTTCAGCTCAAAGTATGGGACAATGCCAATAACTCGACCGCCTCGGATTATGATCTTCAAGTCGTTGCAAAAGAAACGGATATCGACTTTCGCTTAACTGAATTCTTGAACCACCCCAACCCCCTGTCCGACCTGACGACCTTCTATTTCCGCGCCACCCGTGCCATTACTTCTGCCCGCATCCGGCTCTTCACGCTCGCCGGACGGTTGATCTGGGAGGCCGATGCCCAGGATGGACTGACGAGTTGGGACGGACGCGACAACACTGGCGACCGTGTCGCCAACGGCGTCTACCTCGCTCAATTGGAAGCCGTTGGACAAGTGCTGGCCGATGACGGTCAGATTGTCGATAAAAAGGCCTATAGGGAGATGAAAGTCGTCGTGTCGCGCTGATCTGAACAATCAGGTGAATGCGCGACACTAAACAGTTCGCAAATAATCAGTTCGTCGCCCGCCGGAGAGTGCTTGCACCCCTTCGGCATAGAACCAAAGGGAAGGATCAACCGATGCTGAAAACCCAACACCTCGCCGTCGCGATTCTGATCGTGGCCTGCGGCCTGATGCTTTGCCCCGTGGAAGCGCAGGCCCAGGTCAACGCCGGCGTGCTTTTCCTCCGCATTCCCACCGGCGCGCGCGCCGCCGGCATGGGCGGCACCTTTGTCGCCATGGCCGATGACGCCACCGCCACGCACTGGAACCCGGCCGGCCTCGGCGCCTACCCGCTCAACACCGAATGGAGCGCCTACCCGATGAACGCCGGCGGCGTGGTGCTCGACGCCGTCGCGCTCAAAAACGGCCTCCCCTATGACAACTTCCAGGCCTACGATCTGTGGATCCTCACCGATCAGGGCCTGCGCGTCTTCCGCCTCAAGGGCGGCGAACCGGATCGCATCCGGCTGGAAACCGAAAACGTCGGCTCGCTCGGGGCGGCCATTCGCCGCTATGCGCCCTTCCTCTCCGAGGAAGACGCCGACGCCATCGCCCGCCAGTCGGTCGCGGCGCAGGCCGGCATCACGGCGCAGGAAATGGAGAGCTTCATCACCCGGCTGGCCGAGGCCACGCCCGAGGGGTACCGTGATCGCACCATCCTCGAAAACGTCGGACGCGAATTCCGCGTCGCCTTCAACGAAGGACGCGTCGACACCGAACATCTGATGGAACTGCGCGCCGCGATCGCGGCTCTGCCGCCCTCCGGCCCGGTCACCGAGGAGACGCAATTGGATCGCGTGCGCTTCGCGATGGAGCGCTCGATCTCGCCCATTCTGCCGGCGGCGATCGACGTGCGCCTGACCGACCTTTTGCGCGCGCCGATCAATGCCATCGCCGGCGACGGCGAAGTCCTCTATGTCGCCTCCGCCAACGGCGTCGTCGCCTTCGATGGCGCCCGCTGGGAGCGCGTGCCCGCGCCCGCCGGCATTGAGGAATGGGACAAGACCGTCGTCAACTGCCTGGCCGTCACCAGCGGACGCCGTCTCTGGGTCGGCACCAACGACGGCATCTTCGTGCGTCACTCCGGCCAATGGTCGTCGCTGGGCGCAAGCGAAGGCCTCCCGTCGATGCGCGTCCTGAAGGTCGCCCTCTCCGATGCCACCCGCGGTTGGGTGGTCACCGACAAGGGGCTAGCGCTCTACAACGACGGCCGCTTTGTCGCCAATTCCGTCATCACGATGAGCGTCGGCGAGACCCTCGAGCAGGCCATCGGCCAGTGGATGGACTCGCAGGATGAGGTCGCCATCGCCCGTGTCGCCGCCGAAGTGCGCGCGCTCAACGGCCTCGGCGCCGAGGCCGCCCCCGCCGCCGGCAACAACGCCTCGATCCCGTACTCGCTCGGCTTGCGCGGCGACATCACCGCGCTGGCCCTCGACGGCTACGACCGTCTCTGGGTCGGCACCACGCTCGGCACTTTCCGTTACGCCCGCGGCCGCTGGACCTCCTTCGGCTACGAAGCGATGACCGTCCCCGAGGCCACCACCGCGCAGGCGATCGCCGAGTCGCGTCTCGGCAATCGCGCCACCCCCGACCGGGTGAGCCGTCTGACGGAGTACATCACCAGTTACAACAAACTCGAGGGCGGACGGGTGGAGGCGGGACGCACCATCTATGTCTATCGCAACCCGGCCGGCTCGCGCGTCACCGACATCGTTGGCTCCGGCGACCGCCTCTATGTCGCCACCGAGGTCGGCCAGCTCGAAGTCGACAACGGCGAGTGGGGACGCTACTACCATGCCGACCTCGACCGCGATCAGGTCGGCGCCATCTGCGAGCAGGGCGGCGACTACTGGTTCATCACCAACGAGCGCGTCGTCATCTACCAGCGGCCGCACAAGGAAGTCTCGTTCATGTATGCCCCCTGGCTGCCCGACTTCAAACTCGATCTGTATTACATCTTCCCGAGCGTCGTCACCCACATCGACGGCATCGGCACCATCGGGCTCTCGCTGCCGTTCCTCTCGTTCGGCGAGATCGAACGCCGCGACGAGCTCGGCAACATCGGTGCCTCGTTTAACTCCTTTGACATGGCCGCCACCGTCTCGTATGGCACCCGCCTGACCCCGTCGCTGGCCGCCGGGTTGTCCGCCAAGTTCATCTACTCGCGCCTTGCCGATCAGGGCGCCGGCGCCGAGATCGGCTCCGGATCCGGCAGCGCCTTCGCCATGGACGCCGGTTTCCTCTACAAGACGCCCTGGAAACGCCTCACGGTCGGCGGCGCCCTGACCAACCTCGGCCCGAATATCTCCTACATCGATGCCCAGCAATCCGACCCGCTGCCGCGCAACCTCGCGCTCGGCGTCGCCTACCATCTCTGGAGCTCGCCCTTCAACAACCTGATCCTCGTCGCCGACCTGAACAAGGAGATCGTCAACATCGGCGAGAGCGACCAGTCCGAACTCAAGCAGATCATCTATAACGCCGGCTTCGAGTACCGCTACGGCTCGTTCTTCTCGGGGCGCGCCGGGTACATGTACGACGAAGACGGCGAGGTCAAGACGCCGACCGTCGGCGCGGGCATCTCGTTCTCCAACCTGCGCCTCGATTTCGCCTACATCCCGTCGTCCAAGGACCTCCCCTTGGCCAACACGCTCTTTTACAGTCTCTCAGGACGGTTCTAACGGTGGCGACACGGCCAACTGATCATTTCCACTTCGGGCGGGCGATCCACTGCGGCGGACGGCCGCGCGGACCCATCATGCGCAAGGAATCCTCCTTGCGACCGGGGAGGGCGGGGCTTCTGCCGAGCCTGCTTTTGGTTCCACTGATCATCGTGCTCTCTTCGATCCATGTCGGCGCCGCCGGGGGCATCCTCCCGATCTCCCGCGCCCGACTCGTGGTCGACTCGACCGTCAACCGCGCCGATCTGCCGCGCTGCCTCTGTCCGGGAGGGCCATCGCAACGCAATCTTCTCGGTCTGGAACGTCCGACGCCGCATGCGCTCGGCAAACGCGCGCTGGCCGATCCGGTCACGCTGCGTATCCTCGCCATCCGCGTCGAGTTCCCCTACGAGGAGTCCGATGATCCGCTGACCACCGGACGCGGCCGCTTCGATCTGCGCGACACGACCATCTTCTTCGATTCCGCCGGGCACAGCTTCGACACCAGCCCGCACAATCGCCGCTACTTCGCGGCCCATCTGCGCGCGCTCAACGCGTACTGGAATGTCGTCTCCAACGGCCGTCTGTCGCTGGAATCGCATGTCTTTCCGGTCGCCGAAGACAGCGCCTACCGTGTGCCGCAACCGACCGGCTTCTATGGCCGCGAGCGCGATGGCGACTCGGGGCTGGTCTTCGGGCTGCGGCAGTTCATTGAGGATGCCGCCAACGCCGCCGCCGCCGATCCTGCGATCCGCTTCGCCGACTACGATGGCGTCATCATCTTCCACGCCGGTACCAGCCGCCAGTTCGACGTGCTCAACGATTCGCCGCATGATCTGTTTTCGGTCTTCATCCGCCGCGACGATCCGGTCATTCTCAACGGCGGCGCCGACACTCTCGGCGAAGCCATTCTCGTGCCGGAAACAATCAGTCAGGACGGACGCATCGGCGTGCTCAATGGCGTGCTGGCCCACGAGTTTGGCCACCAACTCGGACTGGTCGACCTCTACAACACCTTCAACTTCACCACCCAGGTCGGCAACTTCAGTCTGATGGATAACAACGCCAACGATGTCGGCATCGAGACCGAAGTGGAAGGCCAGCGCCGTATTCTCTTCGGCGCGGTGCCGGTCTTCCCCGATGCCTGGTCGCGCGCGTATCTGGGATTCGTCGATGTTCTCACCGTCACCGACTCCACCCCGGTGACGGTCTGGACCGCTGAGGAGGAGGAACTGGCGCCCTTCAACCGTCAGGTCTGGCGG
>DATMBC010000091.1 GCA_035559435.1 bacterium | reverse complement strand
ACTTCTACCCGCTCAAGCCGGAGGACGGCATCAACCGCCGCTGGTGCATCATCGCCTCCAAGAGCGGCTACGCCCCGGAGACCGTCAAGGTAGACGTCGTGACGAATGTCCTGCTGGGGACCGAGCACAACGAATACGATGCGTTGATCATCCAGAAGTGTGCCCAGTACGGGGTGCCGCCGCCCATTGTCAAGGCGCAGATCTGGCGGGAAAGCGGATTCAACCCCAACGGATATGCGTACGAGCCCTACACGTTCGACTACGTCGCGATTTCCATCGGGGCTGAATGGCGGGAAGGCAATCCGGCCATCGACGAGTATCCCTACTACGAGTACAGCATCGCCATCCCCTCCGGGTGGCCGAACGGGCCTCGCCTTCAAGGCAGGCTGCTGAACCCCGAAGACATCGACTTCAGGAACCGGTACAACCTGTCGGACAATTCGCCGCCGGACGGCGTGCTGTCGGCGCAGGAGTTGGTGTGGAACAATCCCGGCCAGGGCAGCAGTTGGCACTACGCCGACTTTCCGATCGTCCCGTTTGTGGCCCAGACGACCATCGCCGCCAGCTACGGCCTGCTTCAGATTTGGTGGGCGACAGCGCTCAGCCCAATGAATTGGAACCGGGGCGCAGCGGGTCGCCCCAGCGAGCTAATGGATCCACCTGTCAACATCGCGCTTTCCTCAGGGTACCTGCGACTCCGGCTCGGCCAGTTTATGGCTGTACACCCTGATTCGGGATGGGATGCGAGCATCCGGACGGCTCTCGTTTGGTACAACAAGGGTCGTCGTCCCTGCACAGCATGTCCTGATTATACTCACGAGGATGGAGACTATGACGAACGAGTCATCGCAGAGGTCTGGCGCTGCATGCCAAGTCAATGAAGTGACGGCTGTGACCAGGCGCAACACTTCGCTGTCCGACAGTGCGCACATGATCCGAGTTCTGTTGGTTGCAGCATGCATGATGTGTGCAGGCGGACATGATCCTGCGGCGTCATCATCCCCGGGCGGGATTGCCGACGAGCGGGCATTGCTTACACGCTGGCTACTCGATGGGGGAATCCGCGCCCTGGACCCCGGATCTTGCCCTCTGATTGTTGAGAAGATCCCTGACTCCCTCAGGCACCGCCTGCTGAGTCTCTGTGGTCCAGAATGTCTTGATGTCGGAATCGAATGCGTCGCACTTGATTCAAGCGCCTTTCCCTTCCCCAGCGGGGTGACAGATCAGGTCCTCTGCGTGGTCACTGATGGTCAGGAGTTGAGCTACGTGGGAGTCACCGAGCGTGTCGCCGGTGTTTGGGGAATCGTATGGGACACAATACTGGGCGAGATTCCGCAGCCCAGCGTAGGGTTCCCAACACTTGGTCTGGAGGGGGATTCCTCCGTTGTCATTGGTCTGAGGGGTCTGGTGTCGCCAAGCGGCTACCAGTCGTATGACTATCTGTTGTGGACCGGCACACGAGCACACCTTCTCGGCGGGGCCGGTGGTCTGTGGGTTGAAGAAAAGGATATCAACGGAGATGGAGTTGCCGAGATTCTGGCCACTGACCACCGGCGCTCAGCAGCCAAACCGATGGACAGTCTTGCGCAGAGCATCTACTCGTTCGACGCGAAAAGCGGACGATACCATCGGGCGATCGACTCAAAGAGTAAGCCTAGGTGAATACTCCACTGTCGGGCGTCACCGTAATGGAAAGTTGGCCGAATGAAGCTCGCTCTCAAGGCGATTTGCCAAATCCCGAAGACATCTACTTCAGGAACCGGTACAACCTGTCGGACAATTCGCCTCCTGACGGAGTGCTGTCGGCGCAGGAGTTGGTGTGGAACAACCCCGGACAGGGCAGCAGTTGGCACTACGACGACTTTCCGATCGTCCCGTTTGTGGCCCAGACGACCATTGCCGCCAGCTACGGCCTGCTGCAAATCTGGTGGGCGACGGCGCAGAGCGAGATGAACTGGAACCGGGGCGACGCGGGTTCACCGAGTGTACTGATCGATCCCACGTTGAACCTGGACCTTGGCGTCGGCTACCTGCACAAGAAAGACAGGGCCGCGCTGCAGGCGGACCCGACGATGTCGTGGGATCTGCGCTGGCGCACGGCGTTGGCAAATTACAACCATTCAACGCCATTCGGGACTTACGCAAACGATGTGATGTCACGCGCACCGCACTACGCTCCCATAGCGAGATAGAGGAGATCGTACTCATGCGTCGATTGGTTCCAATCTCAATGTCGGTGGCCTTGGCCGTCACAGCCAGTGGGCCAAGCGCGGCGTATCCTGCGTCTGCTGTAGTTGCCCAGGTGCCGAGTCAACGCGACACGCTTGTTTCCTGGTTAACGACAAACGAATCCCTTGCATTGCCTTATACGACGGCAAGAGCGCTCTCTGATTCGATTCCATCTGCGATTGTGAGTGAGATTTTGCAGTACTCCCGCGCGCGGACGGCTCATTCACATGTGCGGTGCGCGCACATCCCCGACTTCAACAGGCAACAGAGCGCTCCAGACATTGCTGTCTCGACGATCTGCGTTGTCAGCGGCGATGCAACGAGTTATGCGGCAGTCATACGTGCGTCCACGGAGCGCGCAAGTGTAATCTGGGACACTACGCTGTCAAGTTCGTACCCGCAACCGGGCTTTGGCTTTTATCGCGGCCTCGGTGGACAGGGAGACACGGCTGTAACGATCGTCCTTTCGGGGATCGGTCCCAATTTCACATTTGCGCTAATACGTTGGAATGGAGCTACCGGGAGGGTTGTGGGTGAGTTTTCTGGAGGCGCCTTGGACACCATTGACGTCGACCTTGACGGTATACCCGAACTGAGTATTCCGGAATTGGACCGCACGCCACCCGATTTCGAGGCGATTCGCACAGAGCGATACTACAAGCTGGACCGCTCCACAGGCGTCTACAAGGCGATGCCTGTGCCCGCGGATTCGGCGGGCAAGAAATAGGAGACCGTGCGGCACCGGCATCGGAATGCCGAGGGCCATCCAGAGCAGGTAATGAGGAATGCGACGGCGGCGGATGATGATCGGAAAAGCCCTGCTGGCGGCAGGAATGGTTGCGGTCATGTGCCCGGCAACAGGGTATGCGGCGTTTCGTCCTGCGGAGAGAGCCAGCGCGCACCTGAGCGACGAGCAACGTCTGCCACTGGCCATCGGGCGGCTGGTTCAGGAACTGCGATTCGGGCCGGTCAACGGGAGCGTCGTCCTGCCGGCACCGCCACTGGCGCCGGTGGCACTCGCCGCAGTCGTTTCCGCTGCGTCAGCTGCGTCAGGTTGCGTCGGGGTCTGACGCAGCGGCAATCCTTTGACATCTAACGACTTCCACTGAATTGTCCAATTTTAGACTGCGTCAGGTGACGCACCGGCACCTGAAATCCGACTGCGAGCAGGACTTGTCGGCGTGTCTAACTCATTGTCCCATAATAGACCGTAAAAACAGGACTGAAGGCGATGTGATTGGCACGCACTTTGATGCACGGAGTCCCGGCTGCAAATGGGATGCGCCGGAGAGCCGTGGATGGATTCCGCACGTCGACCGACCGGAAGCAGTAAACTGGGAGCGATAGCCGCGATATTCGTCGCGTGCCTTGCCGTCACGGGTTGCTGCATCGCCGACTGCCCCGATTGCGACTGCATTGGTGAACTGGGATGCGGATGTGATTCAACCTTCATCGGGGGTGGCGGTGGTGGTGGCGATCCTATCATTGATGTGGACTGTTGCGGCATGACTGCCGTCAGCATGCACATCAGCGGGGAAACCGCCGCCGCCGGACGAGTCGTCTGGGCCGCGATCGAGTCGAACGGTCAGATCTTCTTTCCCTCCCCGGGGACTCCAGTGCCCGCCGGGGCATTCCGGGATGTGGACTTGGAGGTCTCCGTTCCCCGTAACGGGCTCCCGCCGGGGGAGTATAACGTCGTGACGGTTCTGAGTGACGGGATGGGGGCGGTCGGGTCCTTGTCATCATATCTGGCACTGGGCGAGCCGAAACGAGTCACGATTCCGGCATGGGGTGCGGCCGGGTGCATCGACTGCCCGCGAGTGCTCTACGGCGATACGCTGAAGCTGAAGGCCAACGCCATCGGCGTTGGCGGGTCGCTGGTCATCAGCCCGCGCGGCCCCGGGGAGGCCAGCGATCCCGGCGTGGCCTGGACAGTCTTGAACACGGACGGAACGAGTAACGGCGATCCCAACGAGACGCAATTCCTTGTGAATCTGGGCAACGGCGATTTCTATCCGCTCAAACCAGAGAATGGCACCACGCGCAAGTGGCGCGTTCGCGCCACGTTGGGACGGCAGACGGCCGAAACGTCAATCGACGTCGACCCAAACGTCCTCTTGGGAACTGAGCACAACGAGTACGATGCGCTGATCATCCAGATGTCGGCGGAATACGGAGTGCCGCCGACACTCTCCAAGGCGCAGATCTACGAGGAAGACGCGTCCTTTAATCCATCAGCATACGCCTACGAACTCGAAGACTTCGACTATAAGTACATCGCGGTCGGATCTGCCCGTGGTGCTCGAGGAAGCGCGCTTGATGAATATCCGTACAATCAATACAACATGGCCGTAGGCTCCGGCTGGCCAGAACCATCACAGCCGCAAGGGGACCGACTGCGATCCGACGATATTGCCTTTCGTGCGCGGTATGTAGATGCGGGCACTGACGCGAACATGGACGGATTCATCACGGCATATGAGGTTTACTTTGACCCTGACAATACCGATCAAGGGTTGGAACTCGCGCCACGGGATTTCGTGGCCCAAACGCCGATGGCTGGAAGCTATGGACTCAAGCAACTCTGGTGGGAGGTGACACTACACCCATTAGCATGGAATCGCGGTGACGGAGGGAATCCCGCCGACTTAGTGAGTCCATCACTAAACATCGCGTTCGGCACACAGTATCTGCGTTGGATGTTCGATAGTCACACTGACGACGGATTGGCATGGAATGAGCGATGGAAGCAGGCGCTGAACAAATATAACGGCGGGTCCGGATCAAGTGGCACTGGACCTTACGGGCATAACGTGTACGGCTTTATTGATATCTGTCGCCCACACTGACAGGGAGTGCAAGATGGAATCGCCAAACCAGGTGAACCGGATTTGTTCAATTCTCGCATTCTGGGCGTTTACAACAGTTGGAATTGTGGAGAGCAATTCATATGACATTGAGGCCGGACCCGGACATCCTGACCGAATGGAAGTTCGGGATCGCCTAGTCAGATACAGCGAGGCAACGGAAGCAAAGTGGGCTACCTCGGGAGTCGGCATCCCGCCGACGGCGTGTTCACTCCTCTCTGTGTCGATACCGGATTCTGTCGCGTCGCATATCCTCCTCTTCCGCAACCCATCGGCAATCGGCGGGGCGATTGGATGCCTCCAGCTGCACCGCGATTCATCCGGGATTGCTGAATCCAGAGCGGAGGCAGTCTACTGTGCCTGCACTGGGCAGTGGACGACGAGCTACTATGCCGTGCTCACAAGCCTTGATGGTGAATGGAAGGTCGTATGGGATACGACGTTACCGTACGCCCTTCCTGGCATCTGCCCGGATACGATGAGGTTAGGTGTTGAACCGGACAAGTGGCCCACGCTTTCGGCGACGGGCATTGTGAGCGCGAAAGGCGCGGCTGCCAAGGTCTTGCTACAATGGGATGGAAAGGATGGCCGGGTCATCTCTCCGCACATCGCCGCCCATCCCATTGCCGGCGATTTGATCGAGACAGTTGATATCGATGGAGATGGCGTCATGGAAATCGTGGTGTGGATCAGAGAGGACGCGCGCGGTCATCTGCATTCGGAATCCGTGTTCCGCTTCGACAAAGCACGAGGAAGCTTTGAGTTCATGCCCGATTTGGTCAGCGGGCGGCGGCCACCTGAGCAACGAAACGGGGTTCAGCGCTAGCCCGGCCACCTTACCGTCAACGTGCATCGCGATGGCCGGAGGGGGTACTTGCCGCCGCTGAGCTCGCCTCAGAATTCGGATGACATTCGGGTCCGCAACTGCATTGTGACATTCGCCTGACCAGTGTTCGACAGGAGTCAATACATGCACCCATCGAACGATGATGACCCACTCTTAGCAGGGACCTACAAACATCGGTGCCGCCCGTGGCGGTTTTCAGGAGACGCACTGCCTGTGGCAGTATTCGTGGCCATGTCCCTGTGGTTCGGCGACTCGTGCTTGGCCGACACGCGCGCCCAACGTGACACGGTAGCCGCGTGGATGACCCGGAATGAGACTCTGCAGCTGGCACCCGCCTTGGCCGCCGTGCTGGCGGACTCGATGCCTGTCGGTATTCTCAACGAGATTATGAGGTACGGCCCTCTGACAGTGCATTCGTCTGGTCGATGTATCGAACTTCCGGCCGTCGGCAACAATACCGATTCCTTGACCGCCGCGGGCGGCCTGTCCTTCTGCGCGTTCAGCGGCGATAACGATCTCTATTGCGCGGCGATCCGTCGCCAGGGTGATCGCGCCCAGATCATCTGGGACACGGCGGTCTCCGGAGGCAGTGCCCCTCAGCCGTGCTTGAGGTGGATGAGGTTAGGGGGCAAGAACGATTCCGGCGTGACGGTCGTTGTCAGCAGTGTGGCTGCATTCGGCGCGGGGGGCGCGCATGGTCATGTGCTGGTGCGCTGGGATGGCGTTGCGGGCAAGATCGTGGCATGGTTTGACGCCGCAGAGTTCGACACACTCGATGTGGATCGTGACGGCATCCCGGAGATGCGCGCGGCGAACTATGATTTCCGACCCTGGGAGGACAAGCGCGAGCGGATCGTCAGTTATTACAAGCTGGACCGCTCCACAGGCGTCTACAAGGCGATGCCTGTGCCCGCGGATTCAGCCGGCAAGAAATAGGAATCCGCGCGGCAACGGCCATGGGACGGCACGGACCACCCCAGAGGGAGGGATGAGCAATGCGACGGCGGCGAGGGATGATCGGGAACGCCGTGCTGGCGGCAGGAGTGCTTGCGGTCATCTGCCCGGCAACAGGGGATGCGGCGTTTCGTCCTGCAGAGAGAACCAGCGCGCACTTGGGCGACGAGCGACGTCTGCAACTGGCCATTGGGCGGCTGGTTCAGGAACTGCGATTCGGGCCGGTCAACGGGAGCGTTGCTCTGTCGGCACCGCCACTGGCGCCGGTCGCGTCCCCCGGAATCGTCTCCGCCGCAGCCAGCAGTGTTGCCGGCTCAAGCGAAGAAATCGTTGCTTGCATCCCCGATGCGCCCGTGGTCTCAGGAACGGTGGCCAGTGTGCCCATCCGAATCCTGACGAGGTGCGCGGATTCCAGCATGGCCATGACCCGCGAAGTCGTCGCATTCGTGCGCGACGAACGGGGACGGTGGATGATCCCGGAATCGTCGATTCCGGCCGCCTCCCCACTGGCGCGACTGTCTGGGCCTGTGTCGAAGGCACACCGAGGAAGTCCGGTCGCCGCTGCCACCGCAACGGGGCTACTTGGCGACTTCACTTACCTTGAGCGCGACTCCGTTCTTCTCGAGAAGGAACTCTATCCCGGCATGGCGGTCTTCACGTCTGCTTCCAGCCGTCGGAGGTTCGGGCACGATATCGCCAGCGTGCCGTGGGGAGTCTGCGCCGCTGTGGACTACTCCCCAAACATCGCTGTCCATGACTATGTTGCGGTGACGGACTGGTCATGGGCGCAGGTTCTGGGCGCCGATGCCGATGAACCGGAGTTTATTGCCCCGTTTGGCTCGCAGGGCCCCGGACCGGAGCAATTCAATCGACCGATGGGCATCTGCGGCGGACCGTATGTCTACTGGATCGCGGACGCGGGAAACAATCGCATCGCGGAGTATGAGCTGCAAACGCAGCCCAACCACCCCGACGACCGCACGACGGGCGTGACCTATCGCACGCAGTACACCTATGGCTTCCAGTACCCGACGGATGTCGATCGCGCGGAGACTCGGATGGTGGTGGCCGACAAGGGCAACAATCAGGTCGTGTTGTTCGGCTTCGGCGCCCCGGAGCGGATCGGCCCGCCAACGGGCGGGGGTGGCATCTTGGAATTCCGGTCACCGTCGTCGGTGTGCTTCGGTCGGAGTGTCGTGGACGGCGCGCAGATCGACACGGTGATCTATGTGGCCGACCAAGGGAACCACCGCGTCTGCCGGTTGATCCGATCTCCCTACGCGCCGTTCGGTTATAACTTTGACGAATTCGATCTGCCAGGCACGACCTTGCAGTCCGTCGACGTCGACAACTTTGGCAATCTGTACGCACTGGACGCGGACAGCGGCCGCGTGTACAAGTTCAGTCCATCATTGGAGCCGCTGGCGGTTTACCGGTTCCGGCTTCCGGATGGGGTTGTGGTTCGTCCGCATGACTTTGCCATCGCGCACGGACGGGAATGCGTGCCGATCACCTCGTGTCGGCCAATGCAACTGGCGGACGCGCTTCTGACGACGGAGTTCACCGGAAACTCAGGGATCTATCGATTTCAGATCGGCATTGACGTGATCGCGATCGGCGCCTACCATCTTCCACCAAACGACTTTAGTCCAGATACCGGTTTCGTCCTAGCCGACTATCACTTGACCGATGCGGCGGAGGTTTTCATTCGGGTGTACCAGGGATCCACAACCGTTGGCTTCCTGGGACCCGTCGTGCAGCCGGCCGGAGCACAGCGAGTCGCAGTACCGCTGCTCGGAAGCATTCCGACAGGACAGTACATCGTTGAGATTGATGCGATTTCCGTGTACGACAACTCCAACACCTACCTGGCCGAGATGATCGTGGCGGTGGACAACTCGTTCAACCATCTTCCGCGCATACTTTCTCCACCGTCTCTCCTATGCCACGGCGCATGCGACACCTGTGTGGAGAATGGCACGATCACCTGGTTTCGAACCAACGCCGTGGACTCGGACGGGGTGGTGGTGGCATACCAATGGCGGGCTGGCTACGGCGGCCTTTTCGTTGACAACTTCTGCGACACGGTCACGACAAGCGCAGATTCGGTCTTGTGTCAGGTACAATTCGGATACCCGACACTGGTCGGAGGGATGAATCTCGTTCCGGAGGACACCGCGCTTCGCGTGCGGGCGCTCGACAACCGCGGCTCGGTTTCACCGCCGGCCAAACTGGCCACCGCCCTGTGCGACTGCGTGTGCCCCTGTCTGTCCGACCCGCAGTGTGACGGAGTCATCGATGTATTGGACGTGGTCAGCGCTGTGGGGCGGGCATTCCGTGGCGCGGCGGGCACGGGCACTCCCTACTGCCCGATTGAGCTCGCCGACAACAACTGCGACGGAGTGGTGGATGTCTCTGACATAGTGCGTTTGGTGAACGTCGCTTTTCGCTCCGCGTCGCCGCTGACGCTGGCGTGCGATGCATGCGGGCCATGAGATTAGCGACTTGACCTGACAACGAGACCTTCGCTCTTTGTTTATCTTATGCAGCCGCGCAACGTCGTCGCACCCGCCGACAGCAGACGCGATCGCGAAGAATTTCTACGCTTTCCCGAGCAGCTCTACGCGCGTTGCCCCCACTGGGTCTGTCCGTTGCGGGCGGAGCGGCGGGCGTTTTTTGATCCGCGGCGCAATCCGTTCTTCGCCAACGCCGAGGTGCAGCTGTTTCTGGCGCGGCGCGACGGCCAGGTGGTCGGGCGGGTCAGCGCGCACATCTACCATCCGCACAACCGCACGCACAACGAGAAGACCGGCTTCTTCGGATTCTTCGAGTGCGAGAACAACTTCGAGACCGCGCGCGCCCTCTGGGACGCGGCGCGGGCATGGCTGGCGGCGCGCGGCATGACGCACATGCGCGGGCCGGCCAACTTCACCACCAACCATGAGATCGGGTTTCTCGTTGACGCTTTCGACCACCCGCCGGTGATCATGATGACCTACACCATGCCATACTACCTCGACTTCGCCGAGCGGTATGGCATGGTCAAGGCGATGGATGTGTACGCCTACCACACCGACGACAGCAGAAAGTTTGATGACCGGGCCGGCCGTCTGGTCGACCGAATCCGCCGGCGCGTCGGGGTCACGATACGTCCGATCGACATGCGCCGGTTTGACGAAGAAGTCGACAGGGTCAAGATCATCTACAACGGCGCCTGGGCGCCCAATTGGGGCTTTGTGCCCATGGACGAGGCCGAGTTCCGCCACTTGGGCAATGAGCTCAAGCAGATCATCGATCCGCGCATCGTCCTGTTCGCCGAGGTCGATGGCCGTCCGGTCGGCTTCTCGTTGGCACTACCCGACATCAACCAGGCGCTGATCCACGTGCACGGCCGCCTCTTCCCCTTCGGCCTGTTCAAACTGTTATGGCTCACGAAGGTCCGCAAAGTCTGCACACGCATCCGCGTGCTGGTAATGGGCATCCTGCCGGAGTATCAGAAACGCGGCATCGACACGGTGCTCAATTACGAAACCGATGTGCGCGGACGCGCGGCGGGGTACCGCGAAGCGGAAATGTCGTGGGTGCTGGAAAACAACGACGAGATGAACGCGGTGGCGAAGAACCTCGGCTATCAGCGCTACAAGACCTACCGGATTTACGAGATGGCCCTTTAACGGGCCTCCACCATCAGCTCTTCAAACGGCTGCCGAAAGCCCATTGGTTTCCGAAGCAGCGAGACGCGAAATCGCTGCGCTTCCACTCCCCCCGGTCCGTCGTCGTCAGGGGCAATGCGGGGCCGCCGTGGCGCGGAAGATGTGGTTGACCAGCAGGACCACATCGACCACATCATAGGCGCCATCACAATTGACATCCATCCGTTCGGGCGGTGGCGCAGGAGTCGTGCCGCCGCGAAAAGCGACATTGACCATCCCGACCACATCAACCACATCGAGGAAGCCGTCGTTGTTGTAATCTCCCAGAACGTAGGGCGGGATGACGAGGAAGTCCTCCGCCACCGACCAGCCGGAATGCCAGCCGGCGCTGTCGACGGCTTCGACACGCCAGTACCAGGTCGCGTTTCGAGCCAGCGAGTCGGCATCGGGAATGGTCCACAGAGTTGCGCTCAGGTCGGAGTAGGTCCGCGCATCCTGCGTGAAGTCAATGTCGCGGGCAACCTCAAGGGTGTAACGGACCGGCGTGCCGTTTCCGGCCGGCGACGCGCTCCAGAAGAACTCGGGAGTGGCATCGATGGTCACGGCGCCATCCAGCGGCGAGGGAGGCAGCAGCGCGGGGACGACGGGCGGCGTGGCATCGACCCAGACCCGTCGCGACGCCGACCAGGCAGAGGAATCGCCGAACGGATCGGTCGCGCGCACTCGCCAGTGCCAGATGCCATCGGCCAGCGGGGTGGTTTCAAGAGTGTAACCGGGCAGGCCGCTCTGCCGGGTGACGTTGACGGCAAAGTCAGGATCAGTCGCATACTCTACGGTGTAGATGCACGCCGAATCATAGATCGACCAGTCGGCCCATTGCAGGGTGGGCGCGGGATCGGTCGAGATGGCCGCATCGGCCGGGGCCATCAATTTCGGCGGGAAAAGCCGCAGCGGCACATTGGCGGCGTAGACATCCTGATGCCCGTTGCGCGTATCGGTGAAGACGGTCGTGGCGCGCAGGCGCGAGGCGGCGATCCCGATATACTCGCCGATCAACCCGGCGTTGGGGCTGTAAGCGATGGGGATCTTGGGGTCATAGGGCGTCAAGGGCTCGACGCTCTTGGCGCCGAAGGCGTTGAAGGGCGACGACGAGACTTCGCTGACGCGCTGGTTGGGAGTCCAGGTGAGGCCGCCGTCGAAGGAGTGAGTGACGAAAAGATCGAAGTTGAGATTGGCGGGATCCAGCCGGCGGTCATAGAAGGCGACACTCACCACACCGTCGGGATTCACAGCGATCCAGGGATGGAACTGATCGACACCATTGCCCAGCGGGTCGTCGTTGATGCGCTGGCGGCCGGTCCAGGTCAGTCCGCCATCCAGCGAGCGCGTCATATACAAATCCAGCCGGCCATCGGGGCCATAGTCGACGAAGGCGCAATAGAAGCGGCCATGAAACGGCCCGCCGGTGACATCGGCGGTGAGCGCCGGGAAACCGAATGTGGTGATGCCGCCGTTGATCTGGCTGGGGTAAAAATCGATGTTCTGCAGGACACGGTCCGTGCCCCAGGTCCAACCCTGATCGGTGGAGATATCGCACATGATCGCGCCGCGGGCATAAGACCACCACGCGATGACCACCCGTCCACCGGCGCCAACCGCCGGCACCGGCCATTGCACGCCGCTCTGGTCGGAAACCAGACGTTCCAGATCAAACGTAATCCCGTCGAAGGAGCGGACGCAGTAAATGTCGGTGGTCGCGCCGAAACGCGCCCAGGCCACATACACCGAACCATCGGTCGGTCCGCCGGTGTTGTCGACCGCCATCATCTCCTTGTCCTCAAACAGCGAGTTGAAGTTCTCCACCGCGATCGACCAGAACGACCAGGTCAGGCCGGAATCGTAGGAGACCGGGATGTAGAGTCCATCCTCGTTGCCGCTGTCCTGGAATGACAAAATGACAGAGAAGAAAACGCCCTGAGAATTGCAGACAATCGCCGGGTCGGAGTCGCGATCATAGGGCGTGCTGGGAATCAGCCCGCCTTCGATCCAGGAGGCGCCGCCATCGTGTGAGTACCCCCAGCCGACCTGACGGTAGCCGAGGCGGAAGTCTCGCCAGACCGCGACGAGATTGTTCGGGTTGGTGGGGTCGACCGCGACCTGCTCCTCGTTCTGCAGTTCGGTGGTGGCGTCGGTGTTGATCTTGATGTTGGGCGGCTGGGCGGCGCTGACGTCGAACCAGAGCGGCAGACTGCGGGCACTCTGGGCGCCAACGTCGGCGGCCAGACACAGCAACAGGGCGATCGAGCAGAGCACGACGGGATGGATCGGGCGAATTCGCATACTGGCTCCCGTTAAAGTCATACATTTGCCATCGTGGCGCAGGCGGGATGGTGAGGTCGGCCCGGTCCGGCGGTGGAGGTGGGCGGACTCTTGTCCACCCTTGGGCAATATACCAAATGCCCCTATCTTGACAAGCCGGAGCCCGGACCTGCGACCGAAAGCGACAATCCTGACCGGTCCGGAACAACGTCATGGCACCCCATCTGCACCGACTCATGCTGTTGGCCGTCCTGCTGGTGTTGACCCTCAACAATTGCGACACCTCAACGCCCCCATCCCGTCAACTGGTGGTGGTCGAGGATGGCGAGGCGCCGGCGATTGCGGCGCGTCTCTTGTTCGGACTGGGTCCATCGCCATTGCCCGCGGGCACCGGCGCCATGATGGCTGCCCTCCTGAGCGAACCGTACTCGCCGGCGGCCGATTCCACACTGGGACAGTTGCGAGACCATGGAGTCACGATTCGTGCCGCCTGCGAACGTGAGGTGTTCACCATCGACGTCGAATGCCCGCCATCGGTCTGGGCCGCGGCGCTGCCGCTTCTGGCGCGGCATCTGGGGCCACAGACGCTGGAGGGGCTGCGTTTGGACGAACTGCGGCTACAGCAACATGCGATGATCGAAAAGCTGCGTCATGATCCCCTGGCGTTGAGCCGCGCGGTGTTCTGGTCGGCAGTCTATCCGGAAGGGCCGGGCGGTCTGGCGGCCGGAACCGACCGCGGCGTCGAACAAGTGAGCGTCGAGAACCTCCGCACCTTTCGCGCGACCTTTCTGAGCAACGCCAACGTCTACGCCGGTCTGGCGGGACCAGTCACGGTAGCGATGGCATCGGCGTGGGAAACACAGGTCATGGCGGCGCTCCCGCCTGGATCGCAGCCGGCATCGCATCCGAACCCGGTACACCCGGATGGCCTCAATGTCCGGATCGTCGAATTGCCGGAGGCCGAATCGACCTATGTCCTGATTGGCCGGGCGCTCACACACACGTGCCGCGACACAGCCGCCTGGGTCATGGCGGCGGGCGCGGTCTATCACGCCCTGCCCGGGGCATCACGAAACGGGATCGACCAGTTTCTGCGGCAGGAACGCGGTCTGTGCGAGGAGCTTGAGATGTCCACCGGACTGGCGGTGGCCGGAACGGACGGGGCGCGCTACCAGAGCGGAGAACTGAGCGCCAACGACTTTCTGACGGTGCGCGCTGCGTTCTCTCCGGTCAATGCCCTGTATGCCACTCGTATTCTGATCAAGGAGCTGACCGACTATAACGCGGCGGGGTTGACGACGGAGGAGCTTCAGTCCTACGTGGGGTATCTGCAAAAGTCACACGAGGGCGCATCGCCCGCCGAGCGGATGCGGGCGCAACTGGCGCAACGATGGCTGCGATGCCCGCCGCCGATCCAGCCGGAACCCAGAGGGGCATACCCGTTGTCCACTGCGCGGATACGGCAGTCGGTGCGCGCCGCCTTCGACCCCACCGACCTGTGGGTGATTTTTGTGACATCGGACGTGCGGACACTTTCGGCGAATCTCCTCGGCGGCACTGTCTCGTTCACCTACCCGGAGTGGGTCGATGCCCGCGAGATGCGCCGTCTCGATCAGGAATACGCCGCTTACCGGCCGTTCTGGGAGGCCGCGAAGACCAGTCTGGTCCGGGCGCCGGAGTTTTTCCGCTGATTATCCCGCCGCCTCAGCGACCAAGGCGTCAATGATTTTACGGTTGGCCGCGGGGAAGGCGAGTTTGGCCAGATCGGAGACGCGCGCCCAGCGGAAGCGTTGGCAGCCGATCGCGCGCGGTGTTCCGCGACGGTAACGACATTCAAAGACATGCAGACGCACGGCGTAGTGGCTGTAGCCGTGTTCGATCACCATCCGGCGTCGTCCCACGTCCACGATCACATCCAGTTCTTCCCTGATCTCGCGGCGGCAGGTGTCCGCCAGTGATTCATTGCCGTCGCGTTTGCCGCCAGGAAACTCCCAGAGGTTGGGCAGAAGGCCGCTGGCCGGACGTTGAGCGATGAGGATGCGTCCGTCGGAGCGGCGGATGATGCCGCAGGCAACATTGACGGTGCGTGGGCGGACGCGGGCGGCGGGAAGCCCCCATTCCCCCTGCCGATCCAGCGCATTGGCGCGGCAGAGTGTCTGAAGCGGGCAGACTTCGCAGTGCGGCTGACGCGGCAGACAAACCGTGGCGCCCAGGTCGATGAGCGCGTCGGTCCAGACCGCCCCGCTGCCGACAACCATCCAGTCGGCAAGGTGCGCCCGGACCGCCTCGCGGACCGGTGTTGCGCGCACATCTCCTGCCACACCGAAAAGACGCGCTCCGACACGAGCGACGTTGGCATCCAGCGGGGGCCGTCGGCCGCCAAAACAGAAGTTGTGGATGGCCGCGGCGCAATAGTCGCCGATTCCGGGCAGCGCGCGGATGGCCGCGTAGTCCGTGGGGAATCGCCCGCCAAATTCCCGGGCGATGATCTGCGCGGCGCGATGCAGCAGACGGGCGCGGTGGTAGTACCCCAACCCTTCCCACTCCTTCATCACCGCATCGAGCGGAGCGGCGGCCAGCGAACGCAGTGTCGGAAATCGATGGAGGAACCGGCGGTAGCGCTCCACCCCCACGGCTGCGGTGGTCTGGACGAGGATAATCTCGGAGACCCAGACACGATAGGGATCCTTCTCTCCGCGCCAGGGGAACGCGCGGGCGTGGCGACGGAACCAACCGGCAAGCCGTCGATAGACGCCCGCGGCGGAAGGATTCGAATTGGGTCGTGATTTCGGCATCGCGCTGACAGTCAGAGGGTGCGATGATAGACGAAAATCCGCTGGCAGGCCATCGCAATTCGCGCTATGCTCTTTGCATGACACCCGACGCGCCCCTCCCCGAGCACACCGCCGAATTGCTGGCGAAGAAAAATCACGGCCGGATCGTCTTCTTGATCATGGATGGCCTCGGCGATCTCCCCTTCGGCAACCGCGCCGAGACGCCGCTGGAAGCGGCGCGCAAGCCGAACATGGAGGCGCTGTTGCCGCAATCGTGTTGCGGATTGTTCGACCCGGTGGAGCCGGGGATCACCCCCGGTTCGGGGCCGGGACACCTGGGGCTGTTCGGTTATGATCCGCGTCGGTATCTCATCGGCCGCGGGGTGCTGGAGGCGCTGGGGATCGACTTTCCGCTGCTTCCCGACGATGTCGCCGCGCGGTTCAACTTCTGCACGTTGGACAAGAACCGTTTGATCACCGACCGTCGCGCCGGACGCATCAGCGACGAGGAAAACCGGCGGGTGGTGGACAAGCTCAATGCGCACCTGAGATTCCCCGGACCGGTCGAAGTGATCGTACGCAGCGTGTCGGAGCACCGCGGCTTGGTAATCCTGCGCGGCACGGGGCTGGGAGGGCATGTGGCGGACACCGACCCGCAAACCACGGGAGTGCCGCCCCTGCCGGCGCGGGCGCTCAACGAGGCCTCGCGCCACACCGCCGAACTGCTTGACCGCTTTGTCGCGGAAGCCGAACGCATCCTCCGCGATGAGCCCCGTGTCAACGGCGTCTTATTGCGCGGCATCGACAGACATCCGCAAATCCCGACGCTGGCAGAACGGTTCCGACTGAACCCTGTCGCGATTGCGACCTACCCGATGTACCGCGGACTGGCGCGGCTGGTGGGCATGACGGTGCTGGAACCGCCACGGGATCTGGCCGCCACCATGTCGGCGCCGGCGACAGTCGGCAAGGATCATGACTTCCTCTTTGTGCATGTGAAGTACACCGACAAGGCCGGCGAGGACGGCGATTATGACCGCAAGGTGGCTGTGATTGAGGAGGTCGACCGGCGGTTGCCCGAGCTTATGGAGTGCCGGCCGGATGTCCTGGTAATTACCGGCGACCACTCCACGCCGGCGGCGATGAAGGAACACTCCTGGCATCCGGTGCCGGTGCTCCTGTATGCGCCGGGCACGGTCCGTCCGGATGGCTTGACGCGCTTTGGTGAGCGGGCCTGCCTGCAGGGCGGCCTGGGACGGTATCCGATGCGGCATCTCCTGCCGCTGGCGCTGGCCCACGCACGCAAGTTGGCGAAATTCGGCGCGTAGTGCGGTTCGGTTGAACGGAGGTCCTAATGTCCAAGATGTCCAAGTCCCTGAGTGCCCTGTGCATGGCATTTATCGTCGGCGCCGCTGGCAACGCCGGTGCGGAGACACATGTCGTTACTGGGGATCTGCAATCCGCGATCGACCGCGCGGCCTCCGGCGACACGCTGGCGCTGGCGGCGGGCACATTCACCGCATCCCCGGTCGAGTTTGCCGACTCGCTCTGCGGCAATTGCGCCCAGCACAAGACCTGGCACACGGCGTCGCACGGATTTCACATCGCGGGCAAGCGTCTGTGGATCGTGGGGGCGGGCGATGCGACGGTGCTGGTGACCAACGCCGGGTATGGCGTCTTCTTCGACAATTGCGCCGAGGGCGGGATCAGCCAGGTGGCGATCACCGGCGGCATCCGGGACACATCGGGCATGGCCACCGACGCGGCGGTGGTGGTCCGCAACGGACGGGTCACGGTGCGGGACTGTCTGATCCGTGACAATACGCAATATCCGGAGTCGCTCATTGTCGGCATCGGCGGCGTGATGGGCCGTGAAGGCGCCGACCTGATTGTGGTCAACAACCGCATCCTCAACAACACCTGGGACGGCGTGGCGCTCTACCGCGGCGCCAACGCCTATATCGCCGACAACATCATCCACAAGGGACGCGGCGCGGGGGTGGGCGTGACCTGGGATGCGACCGCCACGGTGGCGCGAAACCAGGTGTCGAACTACTGGAAGGGCATCGGGGCGTTCGGGTCGACCCGCGTGCTCTGTTATAACAATGTGGTCTACAATCTGCTGGGCTGGGGAATCATCGCCACCGGGACCGCCTACATGGACTGCGCCAACAACATCATCTACCAGAACGGCAACTGCGGATTCGGGCTGTGGGGAATGGACGTCTACGGCCGCTTCACCAATAATGTGATCGTCAAGAACGGCTGGCGCGACCAGTGGGTCTGCGGTCGGGTCGGATTCCAGAACTACGGCCACCCGAACCAGTTTGCGATTTCACACAATATCCTTTGGGACAATGTCGAGGGTGATTGGCGCGATATGCCTGACTACACCGATCTGGACAGCAACAAACACCTCGATCCGCTCTGGGACACCTTGACGTTTCGTCCATTGGATGGTTCGCCCCTGATCGACAATGGCAATCCGGAATTGTCCGACCCCGATGGCACGCCCAGCGATCTGGGGATTTACGGCGGACCGCATGCGTTTTTGCGCACGGTGGAAGTGCGGCGGGATGCGCCGGTGGACACACGCAAGAAGAAGTAGTGGCGCGGGGCCGTGTCCCCTCACCCGCCCGGACCTGACGGTCCAGGCGGCCTCTCCCCGTGGGAGAGGTGAACACTCGGATTTCCATGTCGCAAACCCAGAAACCGACTGAGCCAGGAACTCGCTGCGACATCTGCGGGACGGTCATGATTGAGTGGAACTGCGAGTTGATCTGCCCGAATTGCGGATTTCGGCGCGATTGTTCGGACCCGTAGGCGCGCGCCAACCCCTGTCAGAATCTCCGCAATCCCCGCGTTTTCTCCACCGATTTTGTATATCTTGACCGCCTTTGCCATAGGCGGTTTTTGCGGTCAATTCACGTTTGCGTGCAACGAAAAGGAGCGGTCGACATGGCAATCAGGAAGGTCGGAATCGTGGGCTGCGGCCTGATGGGGTCGGGCATCGCGCAGGTCGCGGCGCAGGCGGGGTACGAGATCACTGTCCGCGAAGTCACCAGGGAACTCTTTGAACGCGGCTTCAAGCGCATCGAGGGATCGCTGAGCAAGTTTGTCGAGAAGGGCAAAATGACGGCCGCCGACCGCGACGCGGCCCTGGGGCGCATCAAGGGGACCACGAACCTCGCGGATCTGAAGGACTCGGACCTGGTGATCGAAGCGGTGATCGAGAACATGGACGAGAAGACCAAGATCTACCGTGAACTCGACGGCCTCTGCGGCCCGCACACGATCTTCGCGTCGAACACCTCCTCCTTGCCAATCGGCGACATGTCGGCGGTGACCAAGCGCCGCGACAAATTCTGCGGTCTCCATTTCTTCAATCCGGTGCCGATCATGAAGCTGGTCGAAGTGGTGCGCGCCATCGACACCTCGGAGGAAACCTACCAGGCCGCCAAGGCCTTCGCCGAATCGCTCGGCAAGACGGTGGTGACCGCCAAGGACACGCCCGGATTTGTGGTCAATGTGCTGCTGGTCCCGTACCTGCTGGATGCCGTGCGTCTGCTGGAGCGCGGGGTGGCAACGAAGGAAGATATCGATCAGGGAATGGTGCTGGGCTGCGGGCATCCGATGGGGCCGCTGACCTTGCTGGACTATGTCGGGCTGGACACGACCTACTACATCGCCGAGATCATGTTCCATGAGTTCAAGGATTCCCACTATGCCGCGCCGCCGCTGCTACGCCGTCTGGTCGAGGCGGGCTATCACGGCCGCAAAACGGGACGCGGAATCTACACCTACGAGCAAAAGGCGTGAGGACGAGCGGCGGACAAGGGGCCTTCAGCCTCTGGCCTCGCGTTGATGCGCGGCATGTGGTCAAGAGGGCGAAAGGTTCCCTGTTCGGAAGAAGGACGGTTAACGGAAAGGTGACGCATGGCACAGTATCAAAATATTCTGGTTGAGACCGCCGCGCCGATCGCGGTGCTGACGATCAATCGGCCGGCGGTGCTCAATGCGCTGAACGATCAGACAATCGCCGAGATCGACGCGGCGTTCACGGCGCTGGAGTCGGATGCGAATGTACGCGTGGTGATCGTGACCGGCTCAGGCGAGAAGGCCTTCATTGCCGGCGCCGACATCAACGAACTGAAGGTCTGCGACGTGGCCGGCGGCATCGCCAAATCGCTGCGCGGGCAGGCGGTGCTGAACAAAATCGAGCAGTCGCGGCTGGTGGTGATCGCGGCCATCAACGGGTTTGCGCTGGGCGGCGGCTGTGAACTGGCCTGCGCCTGCGACATCCGTCTGGCCGCCGACACCGCGCGGATGGGGCAGCCGGAGGTCAATCTCGGCATCATCCCCGGTTACGGTGGCACTCAGCGCTTCGCGCGACTGGTCGGCAAGGGCAAGGCCAAGCAATTGGTGATGACCGGCGACATGATCAACGCCGCCGAGGCGCACCGTATCGGGCTGGTGGAGGAAGTCTACCCCGCGGCCGAGCTGATGACCAAGGCGAGGGAAATGGCGACGAAAATTGCCGCCAAAGGGCCGGTGGCGATCGCCACGTCAAAAAGATGCATCAACTACGGCCTCGAGGTTGACCTCGCCTCCGGTCTTGAGTATGAAGCGACTCAGTTCGGCGTGATTTGCGCGACCGAAGACAAGACCGAGGGTTGCGCGGCGTTTCTGGAGAAACGGCCGGCGCAATTCAAGGGCCGGTAATCCGGCATCCGATGCAGGATAAGGGGCTTTCCGCTCCTTGGTGTCGAGGCCGGAGACAGGTGTCGCCCGGCGCGACACCAAGGGGCTGAAAGCCCCTTGTCTTGGGACCTGGCGTTGAACAGTTCGAGGGGCCGCGGGCCCCTCGTTGAGCGGGGATGAGGCAGGGTCGAGGAGTTCACAATGGATTTTGCACTGTCCGAGACGCATGAAGCGATCCGTGAGGTGGCGCGCGAGTTTGCCGAGAAGAAGCTGATCCCGCGCGCGGCCGAGTTCGATCAGACCGGCAAGATGGATTTCGCGCTGGCGCGCGAGATGGCCGAGTCGGGGTTCATGGGCATCATCGTGCCGGAGGAGTACGGCGGCACGGGACTGGACACGTTGGCCTATGTCCTCGTGCTCGAGGAACTGGGGCAGAGTTGCGCCTCGCACAGCACGATGGTCGGCGCGCACAATTCGCTGTTTGCCCATCCCATTCTGAAATTCGGCACCGAGGAACAGAAACGATTCTACCTGCCCGGTGTCTGCGCCGGCGAAAAGTACGCCGCCTTCTCCCTCTCCGAGCCGGGCGCCGGATCGGATGCGGCTGCGATCGAAACCACCGCGGTCCTGGACGGCGATCACTATGTCCTCAACGGCACCAAGATCTTCGTCACCAATGGCGCGTTTGCCGACTACATCATCATCATGGCGAAGACCGACCGCAACGCCGGCTGGCGCGGGGTGACCGCCTTCCTCGTGCACAAGGACATGCCGGGCTTCTCGATCGGGCATATCGAAGAGAAGATGGGGCTGCATGCCTCCCCGACCACCGAGTTGATCCTGCAGGATCTGCGCGTGCCGAAGTCGAACGTGCTGGGGCGTCCGGGCGAAGGGTTCAAGATCGCGATGGAATCGCTCAATTCCGGGCGGCTGTCGGTGGCGGCGAATGCGCTGGGCATCGGGATCCGTGCGCTGAAGGTC
Source organism: bacterium (assembly GCA_035559435.1). NCBI lineage: Bacteria > bacterium. The sequence continues at coordinate 9,212 of DATMBC010000091.1, read as the reverse complement.
GCGGTCAAGTACGCCAAGGAGCGCAAGCAATTCGGCCAACCGATCAGTTCATTCCAGATGATTCAATCGCATCTGGCCAACATGCACTGCCGGATCGAGCAGGCGCGCTGGCTGGTCTACCACGCCGCCTGGCGCAAGGACCAGGGCAAGGATTACGCCGACCATGCCGCCATGGCCAAATTGGTCTGCTCGGAGATGGCGACCTATGTGTCGCACCGGGCCATCCAGGTGCTGGGCGGCTACGGGTATCTGCGCGAGTATGAAGTTGAACGTCTCTACCGCGAGGCGCGGGTAACCGAGTTGTTCGAGGGAACCTCCGAAATCCAGCGGATGGTGATTGCGCGCGCGGTGATTAAGGGACATTAAGGACGGCGGTCAGACACCAGGGGGGCCGGTCGATGACCGGCCCCTTTTGTATTGTCCCGGTCCGTCGGCGAATCCGTCCCGCGGCGCCATTGACCGGAGCAATTTTGTTCGGGTATATTTCGCGGCAACTGCGGAGGCCCGTATGCGTGTCCCATCGGAGCACGAACTCATCTATGACTGGAACAGCCACGCCGGCAGCATCGCCGAGCGCGCCGGACGGATCGAACTCAACGACGAGACCCTGCGCGATGGCCTGCAGAACCCGTCGGTGACCGACCCGCCGATCGACAAGAAGCTGGCGTTGCTGCGGCTGATGTCGAAATTGGGGCTCAACGCGGTCAATCTGGGGCTGCCGGGGGCGGGGCCGCGGGCGCGCGCCGACATCCAGCAGATGGCCGAGGTCATCCGCGATGAGAAGCTCGGCCTGTTCCCCAACGCCGCCTGCCGCACGGTGCTGGCCGATATCACGCCCTTAATCGAGATTGTGCAGAAGACCGGCGTGGTGATCGAAGCCGCCTGCTTCATCGGCTCCTCGCCGATCCGTCAGTACGCGGAAGACTGGACCATCGAGCACATCCAGAAGTTGTCAACCGACGCCATTGCCTACGCGACCCAAAACGGCCTGCCGGTCATGTACGTGACCGAGGACACGACCCGGTCGCGTCCGGAAGATATCCGGCGTCTGTATCTGGCGGCGATCGAAGCCGGGGCGCGGCGGGTCTGCATCGCCGACACCACCGGCCACGCCCAACCCTACGGCGTCCGCAACATCGTGCGGTTCGTGCAGCAAGTCGTGGCCGAGACCGGGCTGGATGTCAAGATCGACTGGCATGGGCATTCCGACCGCGGGCTGTCGGTGATCAACGCGCTGGCGGCGATCAAGGCGGGTGTGGACCGTGTGCATGCCACCGGCCTCGGCATCGGCGAGCGGGTCGGCAACACGCCGATGGACATCCTGCTGGTCAACCTGCAGCTCGATGGTTTCATCGAGCGGGATCTGACGCACTTGTCCGATTACACGCAACTGGTGTCGGAAATCTGCGAAGTGCCTCTTCCCCACAACTATCCCGTCTTCGGCGCCGACGCCTTTCGCACCGCGACCGGCGTGCACGCCGCCGCCATCATCAAGGCCAAGAACAAAGGCGAGGACTGGCTGGCCGACCGTGTGTATTCGGGCGTCCCGGCCGGGATGGTCGGCTTGCGTCAGCGCATCGAGGTCGGCTTCATGTCGGGAGTGTCCAACATCGTTTACTGGCTGCGCGAGCACGGAATCGAGCCGGAGAAGTCGCTGGTCGACGAGATCTTCACCGCCGCCAAACAGCATTCGCGCATTCTCAGCGACGACGACATCTGGAACATCGTCAAGTACCACCGCTTCGAGAACGGCACCCTGCCGACGGACACGCTCGAGGAGTGGAAGCGGCAGTTGGCAAAGAAGTAGGGGGCGTGCGCTCTTTGCACGCACCGTCTCAAGGTGAGCGCAACAGGCGCGTGCAAGGTCCGGTGCATCACAGACTACTGGGGGCGCACCCCCGATCAGGGACAAGGTGGAGGGTGCAAGTCTCGCGCGAATCGAGGATGGACGCGCTTACAGAATCACTCACCGCACGTGGTGGGGGACCCGGCTTTTGGCCACCGGAATGAATCCAACACAAGAGCAGGCTCCGCAGAAGCGTCGCCCTCCCGGAATACGCCCTGTGGATGGAACTTTGCTACGCCCGACGTCTCTTCGTTGCAGCTGCACTGCGCAATCCCATCGCTGGTCCCAAATGGCGGGACGCGGCTCAAGAGCCGCTTCTACGTAGTCGTCTTCATCCGTTGATCCCGTAGGGGCGAACCTTGTGTTCGCCCGCTCTACTTCTCGCGACTTATCGACGCTGCGATTCGCTATATTCTCCGGCCATGCCATACCATATCGCGACCATCGGAGGCGACGGGATCGGGCCGGAGGTGACCGCCGAGGCGGTCAAGGTCCTCAAGGCCGTTGCTGACCGGGAACAGATCCAGATCGACTTCACCGATTACCCCTATGGCACCGACCACTACCTCGCCACCGGCGAGCTGTTCCCCGACGCGGTCCGTGAGGAGATCCGTACCACCAAAAGCGCGGTCCTGCTGGGGGCGATCGGCGACCCGCGGGTCGAGCCGGGGCTGGTCGAACGGCCGATCATCATGGGGATGCGATTCGGCTGGGACCTGTATGTCAATCTGCGTCCGGTCAAACTCTACGCCGAACACCTCTGCCCGATCAAGAACAAGAAGCCGGAGGATGTCGACATCGTGGTGATCCGCGAGAACACCGAGGATCTCTACTCCGGCATTGGCGGCATCCTCAAGAAGGGCACGCCCGACGAGGTCGCCATTGCCGACATGGTGTTCACGCGCAAGGGGTGCGAGCGGGTGATCCGTTACGCCTTCGAAACCGCGCGGGCGCGCAACAAGCAGAAGAAGGTGACGCTGGTCGACAAGGCCAACGCCATCCGCGCGATGGACATCTGGACCCGTGCCTTCGCCGAGGTCGGCGAGGAGTACCCCGACATTCAAAAGGACCATGCCTATATCGACGCTGCCTGCATGTGGATGGTGAAAAACCCCGAGTGGTTCGACACGGTGGTCACCTCGAACATCTTCGGCGACATCCTGACCGACCTCGGCGCGATGGTGCAGGGCGGGATGGGGGTCGCTGCATCGGGGAATATCCACCCCGGACGGATCTCGATGTTCGAGCCGATTCATGGCTCGGCGCCCAAGTACAAGGGCAAGAATGTCGCCAGCCCGGTCGGGGCGATTGCCGCGGCGGCAATGATGATGGACTATCTCGGCGAAAAACGCGCCGCGCAGCGCATCGAAAACGCGGTGGCGGAATTGCTGCTCTCCAGGCGGATCCCCTCGCTGTCGGCCGATTCGGGGCTGTCGACTTCGCAGATTGGCGACATGGTCGCCGCGGAAGTGGTCAAGTCGTAGGCGGGCCCCGCGGGGCACGGGACGGAAGAGCCGTGCCACCGGTCATGTAAAGTCGCGGTGGTCTGGCAGGGCGAGCCATCGCACTGTCAGATTGAATTCCCGCCTGAAACCAACGTCCGGTTCAAACGTCTAATAGACATCCCGATGCCCTCACCGGGACTTGTGGCATGATTGTATCCGTTGCGGCGCTGCAGTACCCCTTGGGCGGGCCAATCACGCTGGAGGATCAGTTGCACCTCTTGCGGCGCCGGCCCGATTTCCTCTGTCTGCCCGAGTACTTCTCGGTGCGGCCGGGGGATCGCTCCCATGCCGACAGCGCGCCGCGGATCGCGCCGCTGCAACGGGCGCTGACGAAATTGTCGCGCGATCTGACCGGCACGGTCATTGGCGGGACCATACCGCACCCGGTCGATGGCGGCTATGCCAACCTGGCCACGGTGTACCATCGCGGCGAGATTGTCGGCTCCTACCAGAAAGTCAATCCGCTCGGCCGCGAGGAGGAACGCGGGATCATCCCGGGAACAGAATACCGTGTCTTCGAGGTTAACGGCGCGCGGATCGGCATCCTCATCTGCGCCGATGTGCTCAACCCGCAGTCGTTCGTCGAGATGCGGCGGCTTGGCGCCGACGTCATCTTTGCGCCGACAGTCTCACCGTACCGTGAAAGCGACACGGTGTTCGACAAAGACCGGCGCGACACAGAAATCTATGTGGCTGGCGCGCAGACCGCGCGCGCCTTCATCGTCAAGACCTGCGGCATTGGCACGATCTTCGGTCATCCGCTGCAGGGCCGATCGGGGATCTTCGCCCCTTGGGGCGTGCTGGCACGGGTCCCGCCGGACGCCGAACAGCAGAAGATCATTCTGTGCGAGTACCTCGACATCGACGAGATCCGCGAATTCAAGACCCGTATGGACGCGCTGGAAAGTGCCGGCGCGCCGGCACAGGCATAGGCCGGTCACCGGCGTTTGTCCGATGTCGCCGATGGCTCCCACGACATAGATTTGCGCCATGGTGCCCCCTCCCTCGGAAACCGCCGGGCTGATTCTCATCGGCGGCCAATCGTCGCGCATGGGCACTCCCAAAGCACTGGCCCTTCTGGCGGGCGAGCCCTTGTGGGAGCATGTGGCACGGGCCCTGGCGCCGCTGGTCGATGTTCTCTTGTTCCTTGGACAGATTGAGGGATTCCTCCCTCCTGCCCCGGCTCGTGTGATCCGCGACGATCCGTCCGGGATCGGACCCTTGGGGGGACTGGTTGCCGGATTGGAGCAATCGGGGCGCCGGCACCATCTGCTGGTGGCGGTCGATTATCCCTTGGTCCGTCCGGCGCTGCTGCGCGCCCTGCTGGCAAAAGCGGACTTGGCGAAGGCGGTTTGCGGCGTGTCAGCGGGCATGGTGGAGCCGCTGCTCGGGTACTACCATGTCGATTGCGCCCCGGCAATCCGTCAAATGCTGGCCGAGGGCGAGACCCGGACGCATCAACTCCTGCAACGGGTTGACGGCCTGGGCTTCTCCGACGCTGAAATCGCGAAAATTGATCCTGCGAAATGGTCGCATTTCAACGTAAATACGCCGTCCGACCTGCGAGAGGCCGAACGGCGCCTGCGGGCGGGCTACCCGGCATGAGCACCATTCTGGAAATCTCCTTTGAGGAGATGCGGCGGCGTGTGATGAGCGCGGCGCGTCCAATGCCCGCCGAGAAAGTCCGCATTCTCGAATCGCGGGGCCGTGTCCTGGCCGAGCGCATCCGGGCGCGCGGTCCGGTGCCGCCGGTGGACAAATCGGCGATGGATGGGTTTGCCGTGCGGGTGGCCGACATCAAACCTGCCTGCGGCGAGCGGCCGGTGACGCTGCGCATCACCGACACGATCGCGGCGGGGGCGATTTCGACCCGTCGGCTGGCGCGCGGCTCGGCGGTGCGTATCATGACCGGGGCGCCGCTGCCTCCCGGCGCGGACTGTGTCGTGCCGGTCGAGTACACGCGCACCAACAACGGCCATGTCACGCTGCGCACCGGATTTCCCTGTGGCAACAATGTTCTCCGCAAGGGAACCGACATGCGCAAAGGCCAGGTCATCCTTGAGCGCGGCACCGTCATCGGGCCGTCGCAGATGGGGATGCTGGCGATGCTCGATCAACCGACGGTGAGTGTGTACCGACGGCCGCGGGTCGGGATTCTGACGACCGGCGATGAATTGGGCGAGGTCGGCAGGAAACGTCCCCTGGGGCACATCCCGGACTCAAACCGCTACGGTCTCTACGGCCTGATCGAGTCAGCCGGGTGCGTGCCGGTCGATGGCGGGCGTTGCGGCGACGACACGCGGCAGTTGCGGCGGGCGCTGACCTCGCTGGCTCGCAAGTGCGACTTTGTGATTTCTTCGGGCGGAGTGTCGGCGGGCGACTTTGATGTGGTCAAGATTCTCTTTTGTTCGATCGGCGGGGTCAATCTGTACCGATTGCCGATCAAGCCGGGCAAACCGCAGGCCTTCGGCCGCCTCAACGGCGTGCCCTATTTCGGCCTGCCGGGCAATCCGGTCTCGGCGATGGTGGTGTTCGACTTCATCGTCCGACCGGCCCTGCTCAAGATGACCGGCCGCGCGGAGACCGAGCCGCCGGGCTGGAGCGCCACGGTTGAGACGCCCTTCCCGCGCAAATCCCGGCCCTGGGAGTTCCCCCGTGTTTATGCCGAACGGCGGGAGCGCCGCTGGATTGTACGGCCGGTCGATTCACAGCGGTCCTCCGACCTCCGGTCGATGACTGACGCCACCGGTTATGTGGTCTTGCCGCCCAGCCAGGGTTCGCCGCAGGTGGGTGAGAGTGTTTGGTACATCCCCTTTATCCGCTGAATCCGCCAATATTCCGCCTTGCTGAATGCCCCCCAAGCGTTGTACCGTAAAGGGAACGACGGGGGGCGTCGTTTTGGACAACGCAACGCCGAAATTGCGGTCGGACCTGATTGTCCGCGCCGAAACCGAGGGCGCGCAGACGGTCTATGTCATCAAGGACCCGTTGACCGGGCGGTTTTTCCGTCTGCGGGCGCCGGAGTACTATCTCCTGTCGCGCGCGGATGGCATCACGCCGCTGGCCGACGCGGTGCGGCTGACCAACGAGCGATTCGGCATCCAGATTCCACCGGCGATGGCGGCGGCGTTTTTCGAGAAGATGGAGCGTATGCTCTTCTTCGAGAATCCGGCCACCGAGCAGGTGTTGAGCCGTCTGGGCACACGCTCCTCGATGGGACGCAAGTCGATCTGGCTGATTCCGCTGAAGGCCTTCGATCCCGATCGTATGGTTACCCGCTGGGCCCGCCGGTTGCGTTTTCTGTTCAATCCCTACGCGGTGGGTGTCGCGACGATCGTGATGGCCGGGGCGGGGGCGCTGGCCGCGGCGCAGTCGCATGTCTGGGGCGCGGGGCTGCCCGAGATCTTTCGCATGACGTCGTTACCGTTATTTGTCGTGGCGGTGATGACACTGGCCTTTGTGCATGAGTTCGGGCATGCGTTGACATTGAAATACTATGGCGGCTCGGTGCGCGAGATGGGGTTCCTGCTGCTGTACTTTCAGCCCGCCTTTTACTGCAACATCTCGGACTCCTACCTGTTGCCGGGACGGTGGCCGCGGATGGTGGTCGGTCTGGCGGGGCTGTTTTTCCAGGGCGTGGCGACCGCGCTGGCGATTGTGGCCTGGCGGCTTTTGGAGCCGGGCACGATCATTGCGCAGTTCCTGTGGGTCTTTGTCGCCGTGTCGCTGGCGATTTTTCTGTTCAATCTCAACCCGCTGATCAAATTGGACGGCTACTACATCCTGGTCGACTGGCTGCGTCTGCCGAACCTGCGCGCCAAGGCGTACGCGTACTGGCGCGGGCTCCTGCGACGTTGGGTGTGGGGGCAGGGCGATGGCGCGTACTCGATCGGCCGCCGCGAGCGCCGCATCTTCATCTGGTACGGCCTTCTCTCCGCGTTGTTTACCACCGCGCTGGTGCTTTGGATCGGCTATTGGATTACGCAGTGGCTGCATGGGCGCTGGGGAGTGGCCGGAATCGTGCTGGGTTGGGGGACGGTGATCGTGCTCGCCTTCGCGTTACGTTCAACCGGCGGCACCGCGGCGCGCGCTGGTGCCGCGGCGGAGGATCGCACCGAGGAGGAATCGCGGCGTCGTTGGCTGCGGCCTGTTCTCTTCTGGGGCGTCCTGGCGCTGGCCATCCTCGCGTTGTCCGTCATTCCCGCCGAGCGCCGTGTGGGATCCCCGTGCGAGGTCGAGGCGAGCTCGCGCTTTGTGGTCAGCTCGCCGGTGAGCGGCACGCTGGAGACGATGCTGATTGAGGGCGCCGATTCCTCGGCGGCGCTGGTTGAGCATCATGCCCGCTCGATCCTGCAGGCGACCGCGTCGGATTTTTCGGTGGTCGCCTATGAAATCAAAGTCCGCGAGGGCGAGCGTGTCGAGCGCGGCGACACACTGGTCCGGCTGTCATCGAATCTCTATCTGGCCACGCTGGCGGCGACGGAGGCGCGGCGGGACCGGGTCGCGGCCGAGCGCAACCTGTTGTTGTCTGGACCGAAGCAGGATGCGATCAAGGAGTTGCGCGCCGAAATCCAGGAGGCGACCGCGACGGTGCAGAACCGCGAAGTGGAACTGCAGCGGATGAAGATGATGTACGAGCGCAACCTGGTGGCGGAGAAAGACTATGAGAAAGCCAAGACCGAATTGGAAGTCGCCAAAGCGCAGAAGCAGGGCAAGAATTCCAAACTCGCGTTGCTGATCTCCGAGCCCAAGGCCGAGGAGCTGGCCATCAAGGAGGCGGAACTGGCCTCGCTGGAGGCCGAAATCGACTTCCTGCGCACGCAGATTGCCTCCTCCACGGTCCTCTCGCCTATCACCGGCGAAGCGGCGCGGGTCGAACGGGGCGGCGTCCTCGCCGAAGTCGCCGACCTCGACCCGGTGCGCCTGCATCTGCTGGTGCATGAAAACGACATCGCCGATGTGCGCGTCGGCGCGCCGGTCTCGCTGAAGGTCCGTTCGCTCCCCTTCGACACCTTCCGCGGCCATGTGGCCCGTATTGCCGACCTGGCGGACACACTCGGCGAGGGGCGGCGCTTCCTGGTAGTCACCGAACTGCCCAACCCCGACGGACGGCTTAAGCCCGGCATGAGCGGATTTGCCAAGATCGACTGCGGGCAACGCTCGCTGCTGGGCCTGATGACGCGGCAGGCGGTTCAGTTCTTCCGCGTGGAGTTCTGGTCGTGGTGGTAGCGGCCAGAGGATGACACGCCGGAACCAAAGCCTCACGCATCCTGATGATCATGTCATAACGGCTCGTGCTGAGCCTGTCAGCGACGTCTCCGATGACCTGACATCCCGATGTTGCGTCGCGTCAGGTTGCGTCAGGGGTGCGTCAGACGCGCTCCTGACGCAGCCGGCGACCCCTGCATGAGCCTTCCTGACAGCGGCATTCGCTGTACGAACCAAAAATCTCCATCTCGCCATTTTGTTGATTTGATTAAAGTTATCAAGGCGCATCCTGTTTAAGTGCGCTCGCCCCCCATCGCAAGCCCTGCCATTGGCACGCCAGTTGTATGCCGCCAGATCAGCCCGTCATGGGCCTGTCTCACCCCTCCCGCCGCCGGGTCTGCTTGTCCCACTCACGCCGGCGGCGGCGAGGGTCAGATGAGGCAGGCGGACGGAGCGCCGCTTGATCAAATTACGCGGTCGAGTCAAGGAGGAGGGGACAATGCCCCACGGAATCCGGGTCACCGCGGGCCTGTTGGCCCTGGCACTCCTGGCGTTCTGCTCCTGCGCCGAGGAGCGCCCCACCCAGCCGGGGCCGACCCGCTACCTGGTCTACGCCGACTTCACCGGGGATCGCGTCTGGGAGGACTCCAACG
>DATMBC010000090.1 GCA_035559435.1 bacterium | reverse complement strand
GACCACAAGCATGACATACCCGCCGAGCACCGCCACCATGACCAGCATGCCCGCGACCGTGACCCAGCCGGCCCAGTAGAGCGTGCAGAAGTGGAAGACCGCGCCGAAAACCCATGCCCGCCAGGCGACCGCGCGCCAGGGAGGCATGGTCTCCCCCGCCAGACCAACAATCCACAGGGCGATGGCGGGCAGAACAAACGCCAGCGAGCCGAGATTGAAGGGTGGGTAAGCCAAGGCCAAGGCCGCACCGGCGATCACCGACCAGGAGAGCGGGGCGCGGGCGAACAGATCACGTGATTCGACCAGTGGCATCGCGCAAAAGGTCAGGGAGTTTGGGGCCTGGAGCAAGGAGCAAGTGGATGGGACGGGTTGGATCATAGGAGGCGGTGACGCGCAGAGGAGCGACAAAGATCCCAAGACCCGGCGCTCTTTGCCGGGTCTTGGGATGACGGGGATTGTCCGTGTTGTGGAGTAGAGTATGCCGGGGTGGTCCCAAGTGTGGACTTTCTGGATTGGGAGGGCGAGGCCCGAAGGCGCCGAGCCTGCGCTTTGCGGCCATGGAACGAAGAGCAGGCTCGGCAGAAGCCTCGCCATCCCGAAGCAAATGGTCCAACTGACGGCGGCTACTTCAGACGGACTTCGCGTGGGGCGGAGATCAGGTGGCCGATGACGCAGGCGTTCTCGCCGGCGTCGGCCAGACGGGCGAGGATGTCGCGCGAATGCTCGGCGTCGACGGCGATGATCATGCCGATGCCCATGTTGAAGACACGGAACATCTCATCGCGGTCGACCTGGCCGGTCTGCTGCAGGAAGGTGAAGACGCGCGGCACGGTCCACAGCGAGGTGTCGATGACCGCGGCGATGTTCTCCGGCAGGATGCGGATCAGATTGCCGGGGATGCCGCCGCCGGTGATGTGGGCCATGGCATGGATCAGATCGGCATCCAGAAGCGGCCGGAGGATCTTCAGGTACGAGCGATGGACCGCCAGAAGCGATTCGCCAACGGTGGCGCCATCGAGCGCTTCGGGTTTGTCGTCGTAGCCGTAGTCGTTCAAGTCGAAGATGATCCGCCGCACCAGCGAGTAGCCGTTGGTGTGCGGGCCGCTCGACGGCAGGCCGATCAACGCCTGGCCCGCCTTGAGACGGGAGCCATCGAGGATGCGTTCGCGCTCGACAATGCCGGTGATGAAGCCGGCGACATCGTAATCGCCGCTTTTGTAGATGCCCGGCATCTCGGCGGTCTCGCCGCCGATGAGCGCGACACCGTTTTCACCGCAGGCGTCGGCAAACCCCTCGATGATGGCGGCGACCACCTCGGGGTCCATCTTGGCGATCGCGATGTAGTCAAGGAAGGTGAGCGGGCGCGCGCCGGATGTCAGGATGTCGTTGACACAGTGATTGACCAGGTCGGCGCCGATGGTGGAGTGACGGTTCCAGCGGATCGCCAGCTTGAGCTTGGTGCCGACACCATCGCAGCTGGAAACCAGCACCGGATCGGCATACCCCTTCAGGTCGAGACGAAACAGTCCGGAAAACGGCCCGACCCCCGCCAGGACATTGGGGGTGTAGGTCCTGCGGGCCAGTTTGCCGATACGGGAGACCGCTTCATCGGCGGCATCGAGATCGACTCCAGCGGCGGCGTAAGTGAGTTTTTCCGGCATGGTTCTCCTCTGGGCCGGACATTAAGGGGAGTTTTTCCGCGGAAGTCAATCGCGAGGAATCGCGCGCGGCGGCCCACCGGGCGCGTTTACGTGAAGTCCAGCGGATCGACATCGATGGTCAGCGCCACGCGTCGACGCGCCAGGAGCGTTTCATTCTGGGTGCGGAACTCCTCGACGGCGCCGGCGGCGGCGCGGATGTTGGCGGTCTTGATCAGCGCGTTGACATAATGCCGGCGGGCGCGCCGCGGGATGAGTGCCGGCGCCGGGCCGAGCAGTTTGCCGAGATGACGGGCGTCGGCCTGACGCGTCTTCCAATAGCCGGCGAAGGCAAGCGCCGACTCCATCGGCGCGCGGGGATTTTCCGAGGAGAACGCCAGCAGAAGCAGGCGCGTGTACGGCGGATAGCCGAGACGCTGGCGGCGGGGCAATTCGCGTTCGTAGAAGGATTCGACATCCTGGGCCGCGGCCAGTTCGATGAGTTCATGGTCGGGATGAAAGGTCTGCACAATGACCTCGCCGGCGCCCCCCTCGCCGCGCCCGGCGCGCCCGGCGACCTGCGTCAGCAACTGAAAGGTGCGTTCCTCGGCGCGGAAGTCGGGGATCGCCATCTGCTGGTCGGCCCAGATCACGCCGACGACGCCGACCTGCGCGACATCGAGCCCTTTGGTGACCATCTGGGTGCCGACGAGCAGATTGAATTGATCGCCGGCGAATCCATCGAGGGCGGCGGCCGCGGCGCCGACCCTGGCGGCGATGTCGGCGTCGAGACGGGCCAGACGAATCTCCGGGTCGAGGGCGGCAAGCATCTCCTCGATTTTCTGCGTGCCGACGCCGCGCAGCAGGAAGTCGACGCCGCCGCAGGCGGGGCATGATTCGGACGCCGGCTGCGACCGGGCGCAGACGTGGCAGCGGTAGGTGTGGTCGCTGGCGTGAAAGGTGAGCGCCAACCCGCAGTCGGCGCAGGTTTCCGTGTGGCCGCAGAGTTCGCAGGACACCAGCGTCGAGTGGCCGCGGCGGTTGAGAAAGACAATCGCTTTGCGTCCGGCGCGGATGGTGCGCAGCAGGGCATCGCGCAGGTCATTGGTGATCCAGCCGTCGCCGCCGCGGGCGGCGCGTCGACGCAAATCGACCACGCGCACCGTCGGCAGCGACCGTCCCTGGACGCGCCGGGACAGACGCAGGAGTTGATACTTGCCGGCGCGGGCGTTGTGGATGCTCTCGCAGGACGGTGTGGCCGAACCGAGCAGGCAGAGGGCCTTCTCCAGCCGGGCGCGCACCACCGCCAGATCGCGCGCCTGATAGCGCGGCGCGGGATCGGCCTGCTTGTAGGAGTCGGCGTGCTCCTCATCGACAACGATCAGCCCCAGATTGGGGATCGGCGCGAAGACCGCCGAGCGCGCGCCGACAACCAGCCGGTAGGCGCCGGCGGCGATCTGTTGTGCCATGATGAAACGCGCCTGAGTGGAGAGGCCGCTGTGCCAGACGGCGATCGGTTCGCCGAGGGTCGCTTCGAGGCGGCGGATCATCTGGCTGGCCAGGCCGATTTCGGGCACGAGGAAAATCGCGGTGCGATTCTGGGTCCAGACCCGACGGATCGCCTCGCAATAGAGCGCGGTCTTTCCCGATCCGGTCGGTCCCCACAGGAGCGCGGTCTGGCCGGAGGCCGCATCGAGCAAGGGCTGCAGCGCCTCCCAGACTTCGCATTGATCGTCATCGAAGCGGTCGCTGCCGGGTTCCGCCGCGACGTTGGACGCGGCGGCGGTCATTTCGGGCGGCGTGATCTCGGGGAGGGCGGTCATGCGCCATTCGGATTCGACCCAGCCCTTCTCAATCAGGTGACGCAGTGTCGCGAGCACGGCGGCGCGCTTGCGTTTGGTGCCGTTGAGAATGGTGTCAAGCGTGACATGGCGCCGAGCGGAGAGGATGTTGAGCAGTTCCTGGTCGACGGGCGCAAGGCGTTCGACGCGTTGCCTGCCGGTGTCCCAGGCGAGCGGCTTGCGGCGGTAGACCAGTTTTGCGACGCCCAGCGAAGGGCCGGCGGCGCAGGCAAGCGCTTCGCCCCAGGAGCTGAGGTAGTAATCAGCGACCCAGCGGGTGAGCGCGAGAATGCCGGCGGGGATGCGGAATCCTGCCGCGGGGCGGTGGATGGTTTTCAGGCCGGTGATCGGCCCGGATTCCTTGTGCAGTTTGACCACGATGCCGATGCTGTCGCGTCCGGCCAATGGCGCGACCACGCGATCGCCCACCTGGATGCCGCCGGGCCAGTCCTCGGGGACGATGTAAGTGAATTCCTTGCGCAGAGGCAGGTTGAACGCCAACGAAGCCAGCAGCATGGCGGAAAGGTGCGATGCCGATGCGGCGGATGTCACGGGGGATTGCGGTGTGTGGATCATTTTGTGATGGTGTGGCAGTGGCGCACATGCAGGACAAGGGGCGTTTGGCCCCTTGGTGGATGCAGCAATGTGAGTTGTGATGAGACTGCCTTGCGTTTTGCCCTCTCCGCAAGAGGAGGGCAAAGCCCGAAGGTTCTGAGCCGCCACAGGTGATGGGCGCGTCGGTCAACGATTCGCAATCCCTTGGACGGCGACGCGATGGACATGGAAGCCACGTGGTTATCCTGCCGCGGCGGCTCGCCGGGAGGCTCGCCCTCCCGGAGTCGGCATGGTGTGTCGGCGGGCGATATACACACGGGGCGCTGCGGGTGTAGAGTTGCACGTGACGCGGAGCAGACAAAAGCCAGTGCGCACATCGATCCGCAGGCAAAAAGATTGCTTTGTCGGCCCGAATCGCCGCAGGCGATTCGGGCCTCCTCGCAATGACGGTGTGGGGCGGTGTGCGGGATTCCTGAGGATTCTACGGCGGTTTCGGCGTGTGTGTAGATACCGCGACATGCACCGGTCGCGTGTGAATGGCGATAACTTCTCCCGTCATTGCGAGGAGGAGTCCGCCGAAGGTGGACGACGACGAAGCAATCCTTGTTCCGCCCCGGCACTCCGTCGGAGCGTTCAACACAAACAGGGGCGGGTCTGCGACCCGCCCCTGCGTGGATTGGCGTGGGATGCGACGGCTACGGGCACTTCGGGGCCCACTCGCGCAGTTCATCGACGCGATTGAGCTGGGCCAGCGTGACCTTCATCATCTTGCAGAGGGCCTGATCATCGGGGAACAGTTCGGTGCCCTTGCGCAGCGCCTCCTCGGTGCTGTCCCAGACCGCATTCTGATCGAAGGCGCCGGGCTGGGCGGTGATGATCTCCCAGACTTTGTTGAGCGTGGCGCTTTGGCGGGCAGCGTCCTCTTCCAGCTGGGCATCCACGGCCAGACTGGCGACCGAGTAGTAGCAAATGCCCAGCAGCCGCCAGGTCTCATGGTCCTTCTCGTCGAGTTCAACCACCTTCTTGAACCGCGGGATGGCGCGGGCGAAGTTTTCCAGCGACGATTCGAGGAAGGCCAGACGCGTGGCCTTGGCCGGCGAATTGCGGCCATCGCGCTCGATCACCTTGGTGGCCGCGGCGATCGAATCCTGCAGACGGACGGCGTTGTTGTAATAGAAGATGCCGAGGTTGTACCAGGTGTCCTTGTTGTTGGGATCCTCGTTGACCGTGATTTCCTGCCACTTGTAGGCCTCGGTGTCGTTGCCCAGACGCGAGAAGATGTCGGCCAGGGTCACGATCGAGTTGATGTCCTTGGGGTAGAGACCGAGGTAACGCCGGTTGATGGCGAGACACTCCTGCCATTTCTGGGCGTCATAATAGGCGGCGCCCAGCGAGCGCAGCAGGTTGTTGTAGCGGTTGCGCTTTTCCTCGTTGAGTTTTTTGTACTTCGCCTCGAATTCCTTCCACGCCTCGGTCTTTTCCCCCTGGCCGGTGAAGAAGACGGTGGTGTCATACCAGTTGGTGGTCGAATCGAGGAACTCGTTTCGGTGGAACAACGACTCGGCGCGGACAAAATCGGCCAACCCGGCGGTGTTGTCGCCCATGCGCTGCAGCACGATGCCTCGGGTGGCATAGGCCCGGAAGTCATCGGGACGCAGCAGCGTGCAATGCCGCAGCGCCTCGATGGACATTTTGCGGACCTTCTCGACCACGATGCGCATGCTGTCGGCCTTGGCCGAGTCGGTCTGTTGCTGCGCGATGTCGGCCAGCGAGTCGGACTGCGAGAGGAGGTTGACGCCGCGGTTGAAGCGGTCGAGCCATTTGGAATCGATCAGTTTGCCGATGTCCTTGCCCTTTTTGGCCCAGTCCTTCTCGCCGGCGAACTTGCGGGCCAGCGCATACTCGGCCATCATGCTGTCGATCTCGTCACGGGAGGCCCAGACCGTTCCCAGGAGCAGATGCACCTCGAAGTTCTCGGGGTAGTGCTGGCGCGCCATCTCGAGGTTGCGTTGCGCGCGGTCGTATTCGGGCGGGTTGGTGCCCAGCGCGATGCGCGCCGAGCGCAGGTACACATCGACCGGCTGCACGATTTCAGTCTGCGGCTGGGCCCGGAGCGTGGACGCAAGCCCCAGGGTCACAAGCGCCGTCAGCACAATCACCCGTCGGGTGGTCATTGTCATTGCCTCCATCAGGTTATACACCCGGCTCGATTCGAAGGTGCGGCCGGAAGCCCACCATTATAGGGTTAAGCTTCACGGTTTCAAGGACATTTTAACAGTTCTGCCCGCCGGTGCGCGGTTTGTGTCAGTCGTCATCGTCGGCAAACCTACCAGGTCCGGCGCGCGGTATAGGTCAGCACGGTTTCGCCATCGGCGGGCACGGTGATCTCCCACTCGGCCTTGGCCGCGTCCTTTTTGGTGTGCTTGTGCGACTCCTGGACAATCCGCCAGTCGCCGTAGTTGTGCTCGATCACCGTGACCACGACCGTTTCGGTCTTGTGGTTGCGCAACTTGATCACGAAATCCTCTTCCGAGACCCGGCTGGAGATGTTGCGCTGGGCGGTCTGCACGCGTTCGCCGACGATGTCGAAGGCGTTGCCGAGGAAGGCGCGGACCTTTTCGTCTTTGGGTGTGTGGTCGATCTGGTCCTCGCCGACGAATTCGAGGGAGCCGTCGGTGTCGGCCTTCATGACGCGGATCGTGCCGCGCGGCAGCGGAATGCCGAGGCCGGCCTCCTTCGAGTTCATGAATTCCATCGAGACCCGGACCTTGGTGTTGTCGCGCGCGCCATCGTAGGTGAAGATCTTTTGCGCCTTGACCCGCGCCGGGGCAAACAGCGACAACTGCTTGATCTCGTTGTCGCGAATGGTGGACGGACGGTCGAGGGTGTAGAGATGGTATTCGAAGAATGTTCTCTCCTCGAAGCCGGCGGCATCGGCGTAGGCGAGCATCTCCATCGCCGCCTTGCCGCGCGGCATCGGGGGACGCACGCGGTTGACATCGCCGGCGATCAACTTGATGGCCGCATCATCATAGGTGGCGCCCGAGTGGTTGTCGATGGAGACCCATCCGGACAAATCGAGCGCATCCTCGGAAGCGGCAATGTTAGCGACATACTGCGCGTTCCAGCTGATCTGCGAAGTCAGGTAACGCACCTCGGAGGCATGTTTGCCTTCGAGGTTGGAATTCAGCTTCCAGACCAGTGTGGGGCGGGTGATCAGGCCCTCGGGCAGCGAGGGGAAGCTTAAGTCGACGATTTCGGTGCGGCTGATGATCACCAGCCCGCCATCGGGCAGGCGAAGGGTCAGCGCCGCGGGGTCGGCGGCCAACAGCACGCCCTCGTGCACCTTTCCTTCCTTGTTCATCACGCGGATGGTCTTGTCGATGTACTTCTCGAGAATCCTTTCGGAGGAGACCAGGTCGTAGCGATAGTTCTGCTCCAGGAGGATGACCTCGCCGGGCGAGCGGACGGCCGCAAACGACACCGAGGTCGCATCGATGGCGGAGGCGACATCGGTGAAGGCCAGATCGAAGATGCCGCGTTGGTAGTCGAGCTGGCGGGTGTCTTTGACCAGCGCGAGGTTGTCGTTGTAGATCGTGATCTGCACGCCGGCGGCAACCGGCGTCACCTGGAGCCAGCCGACGAGCGCGCTGGCGATAATGAGGCGGCGCATGACCCTCCCCCTGATCGGGCTTGTGGATGTCCCGACGGCGCCTGCGCGGCGCCGCGTGGCGATTCGCTGTCCATTCACAGGGTTATTACAAACGAAAGCGCGATTTGTTGCAAGCGGAATTGCGGCGGGGCGGCAGGGGGCTTTCAGGCCCTTGCCCGGCGACGGGCCCGGCGCGCCATTGCAATCGGTTCCCAATTCGTGGATGCGGCTCTTGAGCCGTGTCGCCAGCCACCGCATGGCGGTTCGTGTGTGGTGGCTGCAGGGCGGGTCCCAGACCGGCCCCTACGCATCGGGATGAGGTTCAATCCATGTGCGGGGGGCCCGGTTACCAGCCGACCAATTGCTCGAGGTTGGATTCGAGCTTTTTGACCATCGCCTCGAAGCTGTCGCGTTTGGCCTTCTCCTTGTCGACCACGTCGGCGGGGGCGTTGGCGAGAAAGTCGGCGTTGGAGAGTTTTTTGTTAATCCGTTCCAACTGCTCGGTGTTGTGTTTGAGTTCCTTTTCCAGCCGTTTGCGTTCCGCCTCCAGATCGATCAACCCCTCGAGGGGGATGATGATTTCGGCGTCGCGGATGACGGCGGTCGCCGACGGGATCGGCTTTTTGATTTTCTTGTCGACGGTCAGGTTGCCGATTTTCGCCAGGGCGCGGATGTTGGCCTCCAGATGCTTCAGACTGGCCAGGAGGACATCGGTGTCGACCTTGACGATGCAGTCGATTTCGCGTCCGGGCGGGATGTTCATCTGCGAACGGATGCCGCGGATGCCGACGATGACATCGAAAGCATGCTGCATCTCAGCATCCAGCCGGCTGTCGCGTCGCGCGGCATCGGCGGTCGGCCACGGGGCGACGGCGACATGGGCGGGCGCATCGGTCAGCAAGGGACGCATGGTCGCCCAGAGTTCCTCGGTCACAAAGGGCGCGGCCGGGTGCATCAGCCGCACGATGTGGTGCAGGACATGGAGCGAGACCGCGCGCGCCACCTCCTGCTCGTCGGGTGTCCCCTTCTGGAACCGCTGCTTGACCAGCTCCAGGTACCAATCGCAGTAGTCGGACCAGACGAAATCGTAAAGCGACTTGGCGGCGGCGTTGAACTTGAACTCATCCAGTTGCCCGGTAACGGTCTCGATGGCGGCGGCCAGACGGCTTAAGATCCAACGATCGGCCAGGTGGAGTTGATCATCGGGAACCGTCAACGCCAGCGGGCGCGGCCGGGGATCCTCGCCCTGATTGGCCAGCACCAGACGCGAAGCGTTCCAGAGTTTGTTGGCGAAGTTGCGTCCCAGTTCAAAGGTGGCGGGCCCGACATTGGGGTCCTGACCTTCAGGGGCGGCCAAAACCAGCGACAGACGCAGCGCATCGGCGCCATGCTCGGCGATGACATCGAGCGGATCGATGCCGTTGCCCAGCGACTTCGACATGCGCCGTCCCTGCGCATCGCGCACGGTGCCGTGGATGTAGACATCCGAGAACGGAATCTCGCCCATGAACTCGCAGCCGGCCATCACCATGCGCGCCACCCAGAGGAAGATGATCTCGGAGGCGGTGAACAGCGAATCGGTCGGATAGAAGGCGCGCAATTCATCGGTCTTCTCCGGCCAGCCGAAGGTCGAAAACGGCCAGAGCCAGGAGGAAAACCACGTATCGAGGACATCCTCATCCTGCCGGTACTCGCCGGAGGGCGGTGTGGCGCCGACATACACTTCGTCGCTGCCGTTTTTGTACCAGACCGGGATCCGGTGCCCCCACCAGAGTTGGCGGGAGATGCACCAGGGACGGATGTTCTCCATCCAGTGCAGGTAGACTTTCGACCAATGGGGTGGATGGAATTGGATCCTCCCATCGCGCACCGCGGCGATCGCCGGCGGGGCCAGTTCGGACATCTTCACGAACCACTGCTCGGAGAGGAAGGGTTCGATGATGGTGTTGCAGCGGTAGCAGACCGCGGCGCCGAGTTTGTACGGCTCAATCTTGTCGATCAGGCCCTGGGCTTCGAGGTCGCGCACGATGCGTTTACGGGCCTCGTAACGGTCAAGCCCGGCATAGGGCCCGCCCTCGGCGGTGATCTTACCTTCCTTGTCGATCACTTTGACGGTCGCGAGATTGTGGCGGCGGCCGATTTCGAAGTCGTTGGCGTCATGCGCGGGCGTGACCTTCATCGCCCCGGTGCCGAACTCCATGTCGATGTAAGCGTCGCCGACCACCGGCAGGATCCGTCCGATCAGCGGCAGGACCGCGCGCTTGCCGATCGATTTGGCGTGGCGCTTGTCTTTCGGATTGACCGCGATGCCGGTGTCGCCGAGCATGGTTTCGGGGCGGGTGGTCGGCACGACGATGTAGCCGGACTTGTCTTCCAGCGGATACTTGATGTACCAGAGACTGGAATCGCGGTCCTCGCGTTCGAGTTCATCGTCGGAGAGCGTCGTGCCGCAACGCGGGCACCAGTTGACGATGTAGGTACCCCTGTAGATCAGGCCTTTGTCGTAGAGGCGAACGAAGACTTCCAACACCGCGCGTGAGAGCCCCTCGTCCATGGTGAAGCGGGTGCGCTCCCAGTCGCAGGAGCAGCCCATCAGCCGCAACTGGCGCAGGATCGTGTCGCCGTTTTTCTTTTTCCAGTCCCAGACGCGTTGAAGGAAGGCGTCGCGTCCGAGCCCCTCGCGGGTTTGGCCGTCCTTGATGACCTGCTTTTCGACCACGACCTGGGTGGCGATGCCGGCATGATCGATGCCCGGCAGCCATTCGGTCTCGAAGCCAGACATGCGCTTGTAGCGGATCATGATATCCTGCATCGTGTTGTTGAGCGCATGGCCAAGGTGTAGTACGCCGGTCACGTTGGGCGGCGGAATGACGATCGTGTACTTCCGCTTGGCGGAATTCGGGTCGGCGTGGAAGTAGCGGTTCTGTTCCCACGCCTCCAGCCATTTGGCTTCGGAAGATTTGGGGTCGTAGTTTTTCGGCAGTTCGATCTTGCTCATAATGTCCCATCGTTCGGACCGCCACCGGCGCGTCCGTTGACCGTGCCTGGCCAAGTCAAGTTGCTGAAGTTATCGACAAAAGCGGATGGGGTCAACAGCGGCTCGGGGAAGCACGAGGATGGCGTGCGGGGTTGAGCGTGTGGCGAGAGGTCGGAGATTCCTGTCTGACCTGCCATCGCCGATTGGGTGCGGCTTCATTGCCCCCGAGCGGCGATGGCCATGCGCGCGAGACTCGCCCTGCCGAATCTATCGCCTCGTTCGGCGGGTCATAAAGCCGACGCGCACTCACGAGGCGATGGACAGACAGGAATGTCTGTCCTCCTGAAGATTGGCTTCAAATGCGAAATAGGAGGTCGGAGATTCCTGTCTGACCTGCCATCGCCGCTTGGGGGCGGCCTTATCGCCCCCAAGCGACGATGGCAATGCAAGGGAGGCGCGCCCTGCCGAATCTATCGCCTCGTTCGGCGCTGCAATCGATCAGTCGCGATGAGTGCGAAAACAAAGATTCCAAGCCGGCCGCGGCGAAGAGCGCCGCGGCCGGCTTGGAATGACAGACGTTGCAGGAGGTCGGACAAGGATGTCAGTCTTCCTGTTTGCGGATTTTATCGGACGTGAAATACGGCGATGAAAATCCGGGATGTATTTCGACGTGAATGTCACAATCACGCGCCTGTGACATAAAGAACTCTCGAATCCGCGGCGATCAGCGCAACCGCCCGTACCATGCGACAAGATGGCGAGCGCGGCGAACGATCGGTCTGTGGGTGTCTCACGGCGCGAGACGGCTGTGGTCGTGGTGATTTTGCTGCTGCTGGTCATCGCGCAGGCCGCCTACCTGTGGGAATTCAGCATCGACGATGTCGGAATTTCGTGGCGTTACGCGCATCATCTGGCCGACGGGCACGGACTCACCTGGAATCTCGAGGGTCCGCCGGTAGAGGGATATTCGAATTTCCTCTGGGTGATTCTGCTGGCGGTCGCGGGGTCGCTGGGGTTTGAGATTGAGACCTCCGCCAAAGTCATCGGACTTGAGCTCGCCCTGGCAACACTGATCCTCTTAACGCTCATCCTGCGCCGTCTGTTCGGGACCGGCCGTTTCTGGTGGGCGCCCGCGGCGTTGGTCGCGGTGATGCCGGAATGGATTGCCTGGACGGTCAGCGGCTTGGAAATTGCGATGTTCGGATTCTTCGCGTTGTTGGCCATTTATGCCATCATTCCCGGTGTCTCCGGACGCGCATGGCAATTGAGCGTGGCGATGGCCGGGCTAACCCTCACGCGCCCGGAGGGGTTTGTGCTGGGCGGCGTGATGCTGGCGGCGTATGCGCTCCTCGGGGGCAACGGTCTGAAGTCTCGCCGGCGAATGGTCGCTGCGCCTTTGGCCACGCTGGCGCTGACGTTGTCGGCGCTGGTCGGTTTCCGCCTCCTCTACTTCGGTTACCCGCTGCCGAACACCGTCTACGCGAAGTTCTCCTCCGCGCTGCCGTCGCTGAAGCAGGTCGGGCAGTGGGCGGTGTTTGTGCTGCCCTACTTCGTGGCCGCGTTGATGGTCCTACGCAAGATGTCGTCGCCCGCGCAACGATTGGTCATTGGGACGGCACTGCTGGCCGTGGCGGCGCACGCGCTCGCAATCTTGCCGGTCAATCCAGTGATGAACCATCTGCACCGCTACCATGTCGCGCTGCTGCCGTTGTGGATGCTGGCGTTGCCGGTGGCGCTGGCGTGGCTGTGGACGCGGCGTCGGGCGGCGGCGAGTGTCGTTGTGGTCGCGCTGACTCTCTGGGCGGCGCAAGGATGGCCGAGGGCGCGTCATTGGGCGGACGCGGCGGCCTACCGGCACAAGATCCAGCGTTGTGTGGTGGCCGCGCTGGCCGAACTACCGAACAATCCGACGGTGGCGATGTTCGACGCCGGGCTGATCCCCTACTGGAGCGATTTGCCGACGATCGACGCGGGAGGACTCTGCGATGTCGACATCGCGCGTTCCACCTCGCCGCAGGCGGAGGTCATGAAGCGCGCCCCGGCGGTGTATGTCACCAGCGTCGCGTCGATGACCTCGGGCTTTGAGCAGCCGCTTCTGGGCGCGGACAAGTGGATGTACCAGACCGGCAATTTCTCGCGGGTGTATCGTTTGTGGCGTCCCTGCATCGGTGTCGACCGTCCGGAGGGGGCCTACGACTACGCCATCCTCGTGCTGGCCCGCTGGGCGCGCGACAACAGGGTGCGGATTCCGGCGCGTCGGGAATTCCGCGATATGGCGCCATCGCCCGACGGTCACGCGATGACCATGGCCCGCGGGCAGAGTCCATGCGAACGTACCGCCGATTCGGTCGGTCGGGTTCCCCCGTACGGCCCACTCTTGAGCGTCCCCGACACCACTTCGGCGCTCTAACCACGGCCGTTCCCGTCCCCCATGCGGATTCCACCGGTCCCCTTCCGGGCAAAGCGGACCGGTTGCCTCGGGGATGATGATCAGGTACAATGCGGTCGGAGTGCCCGACCGTACCATGACGTCTGACAACATTTTGCCGACCCGCTCGTCCTCCTGGATGCTGCCACTTTTGCTGGCGCTGCTGGTGGTGGGTGTGCAGGCGGCGCTGTTGTGGGATTTCAGCATCGATGATGTCGGGATCTCGTGGCGCTATGCGCGTCATCTGGCCGACGGGCACGGCCTGCGGTGGAATCTCGAAGGGCCGCCGGTCGAGGGATACTCGAACTTCCTCTGGGTGATTCTGATCGCCATTCCGGGCGCGTTCGGGATGGACATCGCCCTGGCATCGAAGATACTCGGCTTCGCGCTGGCGTTGGCGAACATCGCGCTGTTCGCCATGGTTCTGCGCCGGCTCTTCGAGGGGTACCGTCTATGGTGGACGCCGCTTCTGATGGTGGCGGTCACGCCGGAATGGACGGCCTGGTCGTTGAGCGGGCTGGAGATCGCGCTGTTCGGCTTTTTCCTGCTGCTTGCGCTGGGGGCCTTCACGCTCACATCGCCGCGACGCGGCGTCGTGCTGGCGGCGGCGTGCGCCGGATTGACATTGACCCGTCCGGAGGGATTCGTCGTCGCCGCGCTCATCCTCGGGGTGTGGATCCTGCTGATGCGGGGCGAGACGATCGGTGCGCGTTGGCGGATGGCGCGTGTGCCGTTGTTAACGTGGCTGATCACGCTGGCGGGGCTGGTGGGGTTCCGCCTGTGGTATTTCGGCTATCCGCTCCCGAACACGGTCTACGCGAAATTCTCGACGTTTCTGCCCTCGTCGGCGCAGGTGGGGCAATGGATGGTGTTTGCGCTGCCGTTTGTCGCGGCATGGGTTGTCGTGGCGGCGCTTCATCGACGGAATGGACTCCGACATGAGTTGATCCTGCCGCTGGCGGTGGCGGCGGTGTGCGCGGCGGCGCACACGCTGATGATTCTGCCGGTGCACCCGGTAATGAACTTCCTGCACCGCTATCATGTGGCGCTTCTCCCCTATTGGCTCCTGGCGCTGCCGCCGGCGCTGGACTGGCTGGCGCGGCGACGGCGGGCATCAGCGCTGGC
>DATMBC010000089.1 GCA_035559435.1 bacterium | reverse complement strand
GGGCGAGGCTCCCGCCGAGCCTGCTCTCCCGCGGCAGCAATCGAAGAGCAGGCTCGGCCGATGCCTCGCCCTTCCGAGATCGATCATTGTGTCGTCACGGCCACGCTGCGCCCTTCAGCCGCTGAAGAACCTGTTGAAATGAACGTCACGGTCTCCCATCTTTATTCTTCTGGAAAGGATTCACCTGGGCGCTGCTCCAGAGGTATCACAACGCGATGAACTCACCCGTCCCCGACAAACGACAACACAACGACGCGCGGCCGACTTTTCCACGGCGCGTGATCGTGACCGCCGGAATGCCTTATGGCAACAAGGACCTGCACTTTGGCCACATCGGCGGGGTCTTTGTGCATGCGGATGTCTTTGCCCGATTCCTGCGAGATCGGATCGGGAAAGAAAATGTCGTCTTTGTGTCCGGCACGGACTGCTATGGATCCTCGATCGTCGAGGCATACCGCATCGCCGTCGCGGAACAGGGTTTCACCGGCACGATCGAGCAGTTCGTGCGCGACAACCACGAACTGCAGAAGAAGTCTCTGGCCGCCTTCGACATCTCGCTGACTTTGTTCGCCGCGTCGGCTCTCGACGGCCCCGGCAAAACACATGAGGAATTGTGCGCGCAGCTGATGCGAATGCTGCACAAGGCGGGACACCTGGCGCAGAGGACCGGGAAGCAATTCTATGATCCCGTGACCTCGATGTTTTTGAATGGCCGCCAGGTGGAAGGCCTTTGCCCGATTGAGGGTTGCGCTTCGGACAAGGGGTACGCCGACGAGTGCGCGTTGGGGCACCAGTATGAGCCGCAGGATCTCATCAATCCCCGGAGCACGCTCTCCGGATCGGTGCCGATCCTGAAGGAAGTCAGCAACTGGTACGTGGATGTCCCCAAATTCAGAGCGTTGCTTGAGCGTTGGGTGAGCACGATCGAAGAGAGCGCGCAGGGCCGCCCGTTTGCCGCCAAATCCATCCGGGAGTTTCTTGAGCCGCCGGTCGTCTTCGTCAAGAAGGATGACCTGGAATCGGTCCATGAGACGTTGCGAGCGCTTCACGGCTACTCCGAGCGCAGCAGCAAGAGCCAGTCCGTGGGCCTGGTCTTCGAGAGTCTGGAAGAACGGGAGCGGGCGTGCGCGGCTCTGGCCGCGGCCGGTATCCGCTACCGCACGGGCAAGACCCTTGTGCCGTTTCGACTGACCGGCAATCAGGAGTGGGGCCTGCCCGCGCCCGTCCTGGAAGGCGAGCCGAAACGGACATGGTGGGTCTGGCCGGAATCGCTCTTTGCGCCGATATCGTTTTCGTCCCACTGCGGCAAGACCGGCAAAGCGAACCCGGCGAATTGGGAAGCGTGGTGGTGTTCCAGGGATGCGGCCGTCATCCAGTTCATCGGCGAGGACAATGTCTATTTCTACGGGCCCGCGGAAATGGCCATGTTCCTGGGTCTGCAGGGCCCGCGGCCGGTCTTCCCTCCGCCGGAGGGGACCATGCAGTTGCCGACGCTGGTCGTCAACAAACATGTGCAGTTTCTCAACAAGAAGATCAGCAGCAGCGGCCCGGTCAAACCGCCGGCCGCGACGGAGCTTTTGAATCACTACACGGCGGACCAACTGCGGGCGCATTTCTTTGGGCTCGGGCTCGGCAAGCAGGGGGTAAGCTTCCGGCCGAAGCCCTTCGACCCCGACGCCAAGGAGCTCGACGCCGACCCGGTGCTGGTCGAAGGGAATCTGCTCAGCAACGTGCTGAACCGCTGCGCCCGATCGTGCTTCTACACGCTCCAGAAGGAATTCGCCGGCCGCCTTCCGGCGCTGGCCGCCAGCGACGAGGCGCAGCGCGTCTCGAGAGAGACCGTGCTGCGGTACGAGCGCCAGATGCATGCGCACCAGTTCCAGCAGGTCATGGTGACGGTCGACAAATACATTCGCGATATCTCGAAATTTTGGGCGAAGAACTCGAAGACGGACGGCGCCGGGCGCATCGATCCCCAGGCGCTTGTCGATCTGTTCCACTATGTGCGTGTCGCCGCCGTGTTGGTGCATCCCATTGCCCCGCGCGGCAGCGAATTGATTCGTGAATGCTTCCGAATCGGCGAGGAATTCTGGTCGTGGGACCGCATCTTCGATCCGCTCGAAGCGTTTGTGGGGGACGTCGCCACGCATGAATTCAAGGTCATCCCGCCGCACTTTGACTTCTTCGAAAAGCACGAGTCGCAGGTCAGCCGGTACAAAGCGCAAACTGGCCGGGACTGAGCGGCCGGCGGCGCCGCCACGTTGCGCTCGCGGCTGCGTACCAAATTGCGCGAGGGACAATCGCAGGGTCACATGCAACGCACACAACCGGCATTGGATGACATGAACACGAAGAAGGTCGTGACACGGTTCGCGCCCAGCCCCTCTGGGTACATGCACATTGGCAATCTCCGCACGGCGCTGCATTCGTACCTGCTGGCCAAGTCCCACGGCGGCGTCTTCATACTGCGCATCGAGGACACCGACAGAAACCGTCTGGTCGAAAACGCCGTGCAGATCATTCTCGACACCCTGGCGTTGGCGGGATTGAAGTACGATGAAGGCCCGGGCATCGGAGGCCCGCACGGCCCCTATGTGCAGAGTGAGCGGAAAGACATCTACCTCGAGTACGCGCAGAGGCTGATCTCCGCCGGGCATGCGTACCGTTGCTTCTGCAAAAGTCCGAGCGCGGAGGAGGCGGGCGAGGCAACCGGCAGTTACGGCTACAACCGGCGTTGCCGGGACCTGTCGCCGGAGGACATCCGCGAAAAGCTCCAAAGCGGCCTGCCGCATGTGATCCGCCAAAAAGCGCCGCTGGACGGCGAGACCACCTTCGAAGATCTGGTCTTTGGCACGATCACCAAAGCCAACGCCGATCTGCAGGACATCGTCCTGATCAAGTCGGATGGATATCCCACGTACAATTTCGCCCACGTGGTGGACGACCACCTGATGGGGGTGACCCATGTGGTGCGCGGATCGGAATACCTCTCCTCCACCCCGCAGTTCGTCAACATCTACGACGCCTTCGGCTGGGAACGTCCCCAGTACGTCCACTTGCCGCTGATCATGGGGAAAGGCGAGGACGGCACCATCTCCAAACTCTCGAAAAGACATGGGGCGGTGAGTTTTCAGGACCTGATCAAGGACGGGTTCCTGCCCGAGAGCATTATCAACTACATCGCCCTGCTCGGCTGGAGCCCCAAAGACACAAGCGAGGAATTCTTCACGCTCGATGAGCTGGTGCAGAGATTTCGCGTGTCCGGCATCAACAAGTCGGCGTCCATCTTCGATTACGAAAAGCTGCTATGGTACAACGGCATGTACATCCGCAAGCTGACGCCGGAGCGCTTCGAGGAACTCGCGCGCCCTTATGTGAGGCAGGTTGTCTCCCGGGACATCGACGTTGCCAAGCTGTTGAAATTGCTGCAGCCCCGCATCGAGAAGTTCTCCCAGATTCCGTCGCAGATTTCCTTCTTTGAAGAACTGCCCGATTTTGATTGCGGGTTGTTCACCAACAAAGCGCACAAGGCGACGATCGATAGCGCGCGACACATCCTGCCTGCCGCCCTCGACCGGCTGCGGGCCGTTGAGCCATGGAATAACGACACGCTGTTCGCGGAGCTGAAGGCGCTCGCGGCCTCCCTTGGGTTGAAGGCCGGGGCTGTCATGTGGGCGGTCCGGATTGCCGTCTCTGGCACCAGCGTCACGCCGGGCGGAGCGACGGAGATTCTCGAAATCCTTGGTCGGCAGGAGTCGCTGCGGCGCTTGACGCTCAGTCTGGAAAAACTGAGCGCCTGCACCGGATAGCTTTCGTACTCATGCGGCAGACGGTCTGATTCCGCTTCGCCCGACCGGGGACAGCACACGATGGATTCCCCATCCCTCTTTGCATCGGAACCGCATGAGCCGCTGGCGGCGCGAATGCGCCCGCGGACGCTGGAGGAATTTGTCGGACAGGAGCATCTGCTCGGGCCGGGCAAGCCGCTGCGTCGGGCCATCGAGTCGGACCGGATCGGCTCGATGATCTTCTGGGGGCCGCCGGGATCGGGGAAGACCACGCTCGCCCGGCTCATCTCCAAGACCACCGGCGCCGATTTCATTCTCTTCTCGGCGGTCCTCTCCGGGGTCAAGGAGGTGCGCGCGGCGGTCGAGCGGGCCGAAAAGCGGCGCGCTTTCGACGGCGGACGCACCATCCTCTTTGTCGATGAAATCCATCGTTTCAACAAGGCGCAGCAGGACGCCTTCCTGCCGCATGTCGAGACCGGAACCCTGATTCTGATCGGGGCCACCACCGAGAACCCGTCGTTTGAAGTCAACTCGGCGCTGCTGTCACGGATGACGGTGTACATTCTGCATCCGCTGACGGATGAGAATCTCGCCAGAATCCTGCGGAGCGCGCTGACGGATGCCGAGCGCGGCCTCGGCGCCCAGGGGATCGCGGCCGACGATGAGGTCCTGATGCTGATGGCGGCGCTTTGCAACGGCGACGCGCGTCGGGCGCTGACACTGCTGGAGACAGCGGCGGCGGATCTGGAAAGCAAATCCAGGGAGGGCGACGCTCCTGCTGAGCCGGTCAGTTCACGCGGCGCGGCATCAAATGCAGGCTCGGCGGAAGCCTCGCCCTCCCGATTTGCGTCACCCCTCCCGAGAGCGATCACGGCGGAGTTGATTCGCGACATCGTGCAGCGCAAAACCGAGCTGTATGACAAATCCGGCGAAGAGCATTTCAACATCATCTCGGCCCTGCACAAGTCACTGCGCGGCTCCGATCCGGATGCGGCGCTTTATTGGCTCTACCGCATGCTGGAAGGGGGCGAGGACCCGCTCTACATCGCCCGCCGTCTGGTCCGTTTTGCGGTCGAAGACATCGGCCTGGCCGACCCACGGGCGCTGACGATCGCCCTAGCCGCCAAGGACACCTACCACTTCCTCGGCTCCCCCGAGGGCGAACTGGCGCTGGCCGAGGCGGTGGTCTACATGGCCGTCGCGCCGAAATCCAACGCGGTCTACATGGCCGAGAAGGCGGTCAAGCGCGCCATCGGCGAGAACCCCTCCGCACCGGTGCCGCTGTGGATTCGCAACGCGGTCACTACCTTGATGAAGCGAGTCGGTTACGGAAAGGGATATCTCTACGCCCACGATTTCGACGGGGGTATTGTCGACCAGCACTACCTGCCCGACCGACTGGAAGGGACCAGGTTCTACCGGCCGACCGACCGCGGGCTGGAGGAACGGATCGCCCAGCGTCTGGCCGAGATCGCCGCGCTCAAGGAACGATTCCGCAAAGAGCATCCCCCCGCGGAGGACACGCCGGCGGAGTGAACGGAGTTTGAAACCTGCCGATGTATAAGAGAAGGCGCGATGCGCTTTTTCTCTGGTCACGGCCGGACCGACGCTGTAATATCGCAGGAGAGTTGGGTCGGCGACGCAGTTTCACGCCATTCGCGGACAGGAGATGATGGCCATGTTCAAGTCGAAGGACGAGGACGCCGCGATTTTCGACGGAGGGTCGAGCACCATGAACACAATTATCGGCAAGGACACGACGATCTCCGGCACGATGGAAGTGTCGGGCACCCTGCGCGTCGACGGCGTCGTGAAAGGCGATGTCATTGTCTCCGATACCGTTGCGGTCGGTCCGACCGGCTCGGTCGAAGCCAATGTGCAGACCAAAAACGCGGTCATTTCCGGCGCCGTGAAGGGCAACATTCACGCCTCCGAGCGTATCGAGCTGCAGGCTAAGGCCAACATTACCGGTGACTTGATCACCAAATCCCTGGTGATCGAGCAGGGCGCCATCTTCCATGGCAACTGCAACATGAAGCAGGCGCCGGCGGCGCCGAACATCCCCGGGCTGTCCCAGCCGAGGCCCGAGGCGATGCGGATGCCGGTCGCTCCCGCTAAAGCTGTTCCCGAAGTAGCCGACAAAACACGATAAGGGGTCGGAAGATCCCCTGACGGCGTGTGTTCAAAACGCCCGACATTTGTTGACAAATTGTCAACATGGTGTTGGGCTTTGACTTGAACCCGAACCCCGCCGAGTTCGACCGATGTTGTCCACATTGCCTTTTTCACGGGGAATGCCGATAACATCTAAGGGAGATTCTGAATGCAGGTATTCGATGCCATTCTTCCGGTGCTGGCCACGGCCTTCTTCCTGGCCGGCTTCGGTGGATTGTGCATTCTGCTCCTGCAGATTCTGCGGGTCGCACGTCTCTCCAAGCGCGAAAAGAAATACCACTTGGTCGGCTGGCAGTCGGATGCGCGTCGCGCGCTGGTGGTGATCGGCGCCCTCTGCGCGATCGCGCTCGGGAACATGATCTTCTGGACCAATCGCGAACTGCGGCTCTACAGTCCCGCGTTTCCCGGCACGCCGGTGGGAATGGTCTCGATCCTGCGTCCCGACGGCGCCAAGACCCTTCCGCGGCTGGTGCTGTCCACCAGCGACGAGCAGGGGAAGCAGGCCTTCGAGGTCTTCCCGGTCCGCGATGCGATGTTCCGGCTCAAAGGCGAACGCATCCGCTGGTCGCAGCATCTGTCGGCTCTGGGGCTGAGCGACTTCTTCAAGGTCACCCGTCTGGAGTTCCTCCCCAGCGATCTGCTCCCCGACTCGGGCAGCACGCCGTTTTTCGTCGATGTGCGCCGCGGGTCGACCGGTCTGTTTGCCGGCCTGCGCCGCTGGGATGGCTGGTTGCCCTTCGTGAGCGTCGATACCCTCACATCGATGCCCTACAAGGCCGAGGGTGAGTATTCGGTGCAGTTGTACATCGATTCGACCGCCATCATTCTGCGGTAACCCAGGAACCAACCCCCGTCAGGGCACGTACCACCCACGTCAGTTCAAAGGTCTTGCGAACGGCAAAGCCATTGACTGGCCGACCGTTGTCTGTCGATACTTGCCGGTTCCCTCAATAGTCGGTGTGAGGGCGCGCCCAGTGGACATCCCGACCCGGACAGGAGTCTTGTTACCTCATGAGCCAGAATGACTTGCAAGCCGTCGAAAACCTCAAAACCGCCCATGCCCGTCTGCGTCAGGAAATCGGCAAAGTCATCGTCGGCCAAGCCGAGGTCGTCGATGAACTGCTGACTGCGCTTTTGTCCAACGGCCATTGCCTGCTGGTCGGCGTGCCGGGACTGGCCAAGACGCTGCTGGTCTCAACGGTGGCCCGCGTCCTCGACTTGAAATTCTCACGCATCCAGTTCACGCCCGACCTGATGCCCTCCGACATCACCGGCACCGAGATCCTCGAGGAGGATCACACCACCGGCAAGCGAATGTTCCGTTTCGTCAAGGGGCCGGTCTTCGCCAACATCGTGCTGGCCGACGAGATCAACCGCACGCCCCCGAAGACACAGGCGGCGTTGTTGCAGGCGATGCAGGAGCACGAAGTGACCGCCGGCGGCGAGACCTTCCGTCTGCCGGAGCCGTTCTTCGTCCTGGCGACGCAGAACCCCATCGAGCAGGAAGGGACCTATCCGCTCCCCGAAGCGCAGCTGGACCGGTTCATGTTCAACATCTATGTCGACTATCCCGATGTCCGCGAAGAGGAGCAGATTGTCCAGACGACCACCTCGGCGGCGGTCGCCGACATCCGTCCGGTGATGGACTCGGACACGATCCGCAATCTCCAGGGGCTGGTGCGCCGTGTGCCGGTCTCCGACCACGTGATCGCCTTTGCCGTGGCGCTGGCACGGGCGACCCGTCCGAAGGAAGATGGAGCCCGTCAGTACATCAAGGATTGGGTCTCCTGGGGCGCCGGACCGCGCGCCTCGCAGTACCTGGTGCTGGGCGCCAAGTGCCGGGCCATCCTCGACGGCCGTCCCACTCCCTCCATCGATGATGTCCGTGCCGTGTCGCGTCCGGTCTTGCGCCACCGGATCGTGACCTCGTTCAACGCCGAAGCCGACGGGGTCGGCACGCTGGATGTGATCGAACGCCTCCTGGCCGATGTGAAGCCGAAGGGGGATTAGCACGGTATCTTTTGCGGGCGCGCGTGCGTGCGCCCGTGCTGTTGGACCGACTTCGCGACCATGCCCGCCGCCGACCACCGCCAATTCCTCAACCCCGAGGTCATCTCCCGACTCAAGTCGATGGAGATGAAGGCGCGTCTGGTTGTCGAGGGATTCATCACCGGACTGCACAAGTCGCCCTACCACGGCTTTTCGGTCGAGTTTGCCGAGCATCGCCAGTACATGCCCGGCGACCCGATCCGCAACATCGACTGGAAGGTCTTCGCCAAAAGCGACCGCTACTTCGTCAAGGAATTCGAGGAGGAGACCAACCTCAAATCGTACATCCTCCTCGATGTCTCCAAGTCGATGTCCTACACCTCGACCAGGGTGAGCAAGTTTCTCTACGCCGCCCAACTGGCGGCGGCGCTGTCGTTTCTCATGCTCAAGCAGCGCGATGCGGTCGGGCTGGTGGTCTTCGATCAGAAAATCCGTTCCTACCTGCCGCCCAAGTCGGCGAGCGTGCACATGCACGCCCTGCTGACCACGCTGGCGGGGATCGAGCCCGCCAACACCACCGACGCCGGGATTGCCCTGCACGAGATGGCCGACCGGATCAAACGGCGCGGGTTGATCATTGTGCTCTCCGATCTGTTCGATGATCCCACGCGGGTGCTGGCCGGGCTCAAGCACTTCCGCCACCGCAAGCACGAGGTCCTGGTCTTCCACATCCTCGATCCGAGCGAACGGACCTTCGACTTTCCCGCCGAGGCGATCTTCAAGGACATGGAGTCGGGCGAGGAAATCTCGACGTTGCCCTGGCAGATCAAGGCGGAATACCAGCGTTCGGTGGGCGCGCACATGGACCGGTTCCGCCGCGAATGCCGCGACGCCTTCATCGACTACGTGCCGATCGACACCGCGGTGCCCTACGATTACGCGCTCTTTTCGTATTTGTCGAAGCGGCAGCGGCTGTATTGAATCGGACCAATCGGACCCATGGGACCCATCAAAAAGAAAAGGGCGGATGTCCTGGTCGGCGCGCACATGTCGATTGCCGGCGGGGTGTACAATGCCATCCTGCATGCTGAAGCGGTCGAATGCACCTGCGTGCAGCTGTTTGTGAAATCCTCCAATCAGTGGAAGGCCAAGCCGCTGGCCGAGGAGGAGATCGCGCAGTTCAAGTCGGAGCGGGCGCGCACCGGCATCGGGCCGGCGGTCGCGCATTCGTCGTACCTGATCAACGTCGGTTCCCCCGATGCGGCGCTCTATGAGAAATCGCGCGAGGCGTTGGCGATCGAGTACGAGCGCTGCACGCAACTGGGCGTCGAGTATCTGGTCTTTCATCCCGGCGCGCACACCGGCGACGGTGTCGAGGGCGGCATCGCCCGCATCGCCAAGGCGATGGACTGGGTCCTGACCCGGCACAAGTCGAGCCCGACGTTGCTGCTTTTGGAGACCACCGCCGGGGCCGGCTCGCACATCGGCTCGACCTTCGAGGAACTGCGGTCGATTCTCGACAAGCTCGACAATGGCGACCGCGCCGCGGTCTGCCTCGACACCTGCCATGTCTTCGCCGCCGGCTACGACATCCGCACCGAGGCGGGATACCAAAGAACGATGAAGACCTTCGACGAGGTCATCGGCCTGGATCGTCTCAAGGCGATCCACTGCAACGACTCGAAGTATGACCTCGGCACGCACAAGGACCGTCACGAGCACCTCGGCAAGGGCTACATCGGCGCCGACGCTTTCGGCTTCATCATGCGCGACCCGCGGCTGAAGACGGTGCCGAAGATCATCGAGACGGAGAAGGACGACGACGGAGAGCTGGACCGGATGAACCTCGGCCTGTTGCGCAAACTGGCCGGGGCGTGACTCCCACGGACCGCTGACGACATGATGACGACGCACCTCCGACCGATCCTGGTTGCCGCGGCGCTGTGGCTGTGCCTGGCGGCGTGGCCGTCGGACGCCGTCCGTGCGGCCGAGGGCGTGACCCTGCAGATCGTCGTGCAGGAGATTCTCGCCGCCGACCCCCCCGAGGCGGCAGTGATCGACTCGGTGAGCGTGCCGCTGGCCTTCGATCGTCGCACGGCCGTGCGCGCCGGGAATTTCGTCGCCGATGTCACCGTGTCGCCCCGTCCCGAGGGCGCGGTGCATCTGGCGGTCTCGATCTACGTCAACGGGCCGCTGCCGGACATGCGCTCCGACGAAGCGACGGTGGCCGCCGGAGCGGCGCTGGTGGTTGACAGTCTCCGCGGCAAGGGCAAGTCCCACTACCGCGCCCACTTCATTCCGCGCCGCGGCGCCGTCGATGCCGCCGCCGCCGCGCCACCGCTGGACAGTCTGGGCTGGCAATCGGTGCTCTCGGCCAGCGCCGAGTATTTCGTGCCCGAGGGCATGCTGCCCCCCTTGCAGTTTCTGCCGATCCGCATGGCGCTTGATTTCGAATTGGAGACCTTGCTCGATTCGCTTGAGATCAAGCCGGGCGCGCGGATCGCGGTCTATCTGTCGCCGGAGGAAGCGGGCGGCTACGCCTGGGATTCGACCTGTTCCTGCGCCATTGATCCGGCGCGGCTGCGGGTGGCGGTCCGACACCGGCCGTTGGATGTGCGCGTTGACCCGCGCGATCTGGCGCTGGCCGCCGCCTACCGGGTCTGGGGGTATGCCCCCGACCTCTTGGCGGTGGGCGCCTGCGGGATCCTCGACTGCGCCGACTACCGCGTCCGCCAGGCGCAGACACAGGGCGCCTATGTGCCCCTCGATTCACTGGCGCAATCGATCCGGTTCCGCCGCCACAACCGCCAGGTCGCCGCGGCCGAGGCGGCGTCGTTTGTGGCCTGGATCGTGAACACCTATGGACTTCCGCCGCTGAAAACGCTGTATGAGCGCGCCACCGATCTGTCGATCCATCGCGCCATTTGGTCGGTGTTCAACAAGACGCTTGCCGAGCTGGAGCAAGACTGGCTGGCGTATCTGAAAACCCGCAGCTTCGATCGCGATGAGCTTCTCTACTACGCCAACCGCGACAAGGCCTACCGCCGTTACGCGACGCATCTGGAATTCCTCGAGGCGGCGCGCGACGCCCTGACGCCCGCCGACGCCGCGATCCTGCGCGACATCGGCATTGCCCTGGGGCAGATGGGACGTTGGAACGACGCGGTGGCGGCGCTGACCCGGATGACCGTTGAGTATCCCGATGATCCGCTGGGGTGGAAGCTGCTCTGCGAGGCGCAGCGCGCCGCCGGCGACGATTTGGGCGCCGGACGCAATTATCAGGTGTATCTGCAGACGTTTCCCGCCGACGCGCAGACCTACCTGCGCCTGGGGGACATCCAGTGGGATGCCCGCCGCGCGGATTCGGCGCTGGCGCTCTGGCGGTTGGGCGAGGCCGCCTCGCCCAACCGCATCATCGCCGGGGAACTGCGACTGCGGGTCGGGCATTATTACGAGGGGCGCCGTCGCGGGGCCGACTCCGCCCGGACCGCCTTCGCCGATGCCCGACGGCTGGTGGCGCAGGCCACCATCGAGGATCCCACCGATGCCGCCGCCTGGATCATCACCGCCGAAGCGCTCTTGGGGTTGGATTCGCTTGACGCGGCGCTGGAGCATCTCCGTTTGGCCGAGACCCTCACCGACGCGGCGATCGCGGTGGGCCGCATCCACCTGCTCCGCGGCTTCTGCCTCGATCGCGCCGGGCGGCGCAGCGAGGCGCTCGCCGAATACCGCTTTATCGTGGATGCCGGTCTGGCCGCGCCCCATGTCCGGCTGGCAAAGAAGCATCAGAAATGGGCCTACGGCGATTGATCCCGGACGGGTGTAGAATCACGCGATGAATTTTCTCAATTCGGCATTTCTGGCGGGGCTGGCCGCGGCGATTGTGCCGCTGCTGATTCATTTGCTCAACCGCCGCAAGGTCAAGACCGTCGAGTTCTCGTCGGTGATGTTCCTGCGCGATCTGCGCAAGTCGCGGATGCGCCGTCTGGAATTGCGCCGCTGGCTTTTGTTGGCCGTGCGCACGCTCATCATCACCTGCGCGGTGCTGGCGTTTGCGCGTCCGGCGTTGCAGGGGGACAGTCTGTCGTCGCTGGGCGGACGGGCCCGCACCACGGCGGTGATCGCGCTGGACCAGTCGGCCTCAATGGCGATGGAGACCCCGAACGGCACAGCGTTCGAGCGCGCCCAACGGCGGGTGCGCGAGATCGGATCGCTCTTCGGCGAGGGGGATGAGTTGATCGCCCTGCCGTTTTCCGGCGCGGTTACGCCCCGTCCCGAGCCGCCGAGCGCGGCCATTGGCCCCCTGGTCGACCGTCTGGCCGCCAGCGAGGCCGGGTACGGCGCCACCGACGCCACCGGCGCGCTCAACGCCGCGCTGGCGGCGATGGCTTCGGGCGCCAATCTGAACAAGGAACTCTATCTGGTCACCGACCGCCGGCGCGAGGCCTTCCTCCGCACCGCCGTCGACACCTCGCTCTTGACGCGCGTCCGGCCCACCGTCTATCTGGTCGACGTGGCCGACGAGGAGGAGTCGTTCGATCTCGGCGTAACCGATGTGCAGTTGGCCAGCCAACTTCTGGAGCCGCATTCGCCGTTCGCCGTGACCGCCACGGTCAAGAATCACACGGCGCGCAACGTCGATCGTCTCGTCGCCAGTCTCTTCCTCGATGGCCGCCGGGTGGCACAGGAGGAGCTCAATCTCGGTCCCGAGGGAACCACGTCGATTTCCCTGTCGGGTTCGGTCGACGCGCCCGGAGTGCACGCCGGATTTGTCGAGATTTCGCCCGACGACAACCCGCGGGACAACCGACGCCATTTCGCGGTCACCATCCCCGACCAGATTCGTGTGCTGTTGGCGTCGGACTATCCCTCCGGACGGCGCGCCGGGGCGCTGGCGCTGGCGCCGCAGCCCGGCGCCGGTCAGCGACTTCTGATCGATGAAGTCGACACGCCGGAATTGGTGCGCAGAAACTTGTTCGATTACGACGTCGTGCTGATCACCGAATGGCGCCTGCCCGACCGCCTGACGGTCGAGCAGTTGGCGCGGTTTGTGCGCGGCGGCGGCGGCGTCTTTGTCGCGCCCGCCTTCGATGCCGACACCACCGCGTGGAACATGCTGGTGTCAGTCCCGCATTTCGGACTGCGCCTCGGCCTGCCCCCCAATCCCCCGTCGGCGGAGCGGTTCTTCGTCTGGGACCGGATTGACTGGAATCATCCGATCTGGTCGGTCTATCGCGACGTGCCCGCCGAACGCATCCCCGAGATCCGCTGGTTCTCGGTGTTCCGCGTCGAGGGCAATCCCGGCGGAGGCGTGGTGGTCGACTTTTCCGGGGGACGTCCGGCGTTGTCGGAGACGCGGCTGGAGACCGGCAAGTGGCTGGTGTCGTGGGCGCCGATCAATCCGCCGTTTACCGATCTGCCGCTGCGGTCGTTGTTTGTGCCGTTCATGAACCGCATGGTCGAGTATCTGGCCGCCGATCTGTCGGAGCGGCGCGGCGATTTCCTGGTCGATGAGCCGGTGGTGCGCGAGCCGGCGCGTGGCATCTTCGCCAACGCCACCGTCGAGATCATCCGTCCCGATGGCGCGCTGGCGCGTCCCGGCCTCGAAACCGCGGGGACCCGCACCCGCATCACCTATGCCGGCGGCGACATCCCCGGTGTCTACACGATCACCGCCAACGGCAAACCGATCGACGCGTTCAGCGTCAATGTTGATCCGCACGAGATGGACGCGGCACTGATGGACCGCGACGAGTTGGCGCGGCGCTGGCCCGGATTGCCCATCCGCTGGATCGAGCCGGGGCAGACGGTGAAAGATGCGGTGACCCAGACCCGCTACGGCACCGAACTGCGGCCGCTGTTTCTCTGGCTGACGGCGGCGTTCTTCTTCCTCGAGATGTACCTGGCGCGCACACGCAAGCGCGACATGGCGGTGGATGCCTCCGAGGCGCTGCCGCCCGCGGTCGGCGCGCCCACGCACGGCTGAGGCCGCCCGCCTACCATCCGCGCGTCTTTTGCCGTAACTTCCCGCCATGATCGTGGTCTCCCTGCACGATATCCGCAAGTCGTTCCCCGCCGGCGGCGATGTCCTCACCGGCGTCGATTGGGAAATCCACTCCGGCCAGAAGATCGCTTTGGTGGGACGCAACGGCTCCGGCAAGACCACGCTGATGGGCATTGTCGTCGGGCGTATGGAGGCGGATTCCGGCACGCGCACGCTCGGACGCGGTGTGCGCATTGTCGAGATGAGCCAGATTCCGGACCGCTCGCTGGAATCGACGCTCTACGACTATGTGCTCGATGCCCGCCGCGATCTGTTGGACCTGCGGCACCGCGTTGTCGAACTGGCGGCGGCGGTCGCTGAAAATCCCGATGACGCCGACCGTCAGGAGCGACTGGGACAGGCGCAGCACGATCTGGAGCACTCCGGCGCCTATGGGCTCGAGACGCAGGTCGAGCGGGTGCTGACCGGGCTCTCCTTTCCGCGCGAGCGCTGGCGCGACTCGATTGCACGCTTCTCCGGCGGCGAGCGCACCCGCGCCGAACTGGCGCGGCTGCTTCTGACGCCGGCCGATCTGTTGTTGCTCGACGAGCCGACCAATCACCTCGACATCCCGGCGGTCGAATGGCTGGAACAGTATCTGATCGAGGCGCCCTTTGCCTGCGTGCTGGTCTCGCATGACCGTGTCTTCCTCGAGCGCTTCGCCGGACGGGTGGTGGAACTGGTCAACGGCACGTTGGAACAGTATGACGGCAACTACCTCTACTACCGCGCCGAGAAGCCGAAACGGATCGCGCGGCGGCAGAAGGCCTACGAGATTCAGCAGGCCGAGATCGCCCGCATCGAGGATTTCATCGCCCGCAATCTCGCCGGGCAGAAGACCCGTCAGGCGCAGTCGAAACGGCTGGCGCTCTCCAAGCTCGAACGGTTGGAGAGGCCCACCGAGGATACGAGCGAGATCAAGCTGGGCTTTCAGACCGCGCGACGCTCCTTCCGCGAGGTGCTGGTGGTCAAAAATCTGACGCGACGGCTGGGCGGACGCGTCATCCTTGACCGCGTGAGTTTCACTTGCGAGCGCAACGATAAGATCGGCGTGATTGGTCCCAACGGCGCGGGGAAGACCACGCTGTTGCGGGCCATTGTCGGGCTCGACAACGACTACGATGGGCAGATACGGTTGGGCGAGCGGGTCGAGATCGGCTATTTCGACCAGCACTTGGACACGCTCGACGGCTCCGGCAGCGTGATCGATGAAATCTGGAATGAGCATCCCAGCTTCGAGGCGGGGCCGTTGCGTTCCTATCTGGCGCGCTTCCTCTTCACCGGCGAGGATGTCTTCAAACGCGTCGCCGATCTCTCAGGCGGCGAGAAGAACCGTTTGGCGCTGGCCAAACTGATGCTGACCAAGGCGAACTTCCTGGTCATGGATGAGCCGACCAACCACCTCGATGTCGCCGCGCGCGAGGTGCTCGAGGAGGCGATCGCCGAGTTCGACGGCACCGCGCTGATCGTCAGCCACGATCGCCGCTTTCTCGACCGCTTCGCGACCAAGATTCTCTACGTCGGCGACGGGAACGTGTCGCTGTCGCTGGGGCACTATTCCGACTGGGCGGCGCGACGCGATGCGGCGCGGGCCGCCGATTCCGCCGCGTCGCCGGAGGTGTCGGTTTCCGAGGCGGCGCGCGACTGGGAAGAACGCAAGCGCGAACGCGCCCGCACGCAGAAGCGCGAACGCCAACGGCGCGAAATCGAATCCGCCATCACGGCGCTGGAAGCACGCATCGCGCAACTTGAGGCGGAACTATCCAGCGAGACCATCGCCCGCGACTGGGAGCGTCTGGCGGCGCTCACCGAGGAACGCGCCAGGAAATACGAAGAGATGGAGCAGTGGCTCACCCGCCTCGATGAATTCATCGCCACCGGTGGCTAGACATTCCCGTCTGACCTGCCGCCCCTGATTGCGCGGCGCTCTTGGGCCCCCACTGGCGATGGGATATTGCGGGAAGGTTGCCCTGCCGTGAAGTTCGCCTCGTTCGGCGGGTCATAAAGCCGACCCGCCTCACGAGGCGATGGACAGACAAGAATGTCTGTCCTCCTAAAAGCATAATTTGAGATGAACGGGATCAGGAGGTCGGACATTCCTGTCTGACCTCCTGAGATATGATTTCCAATGAAGACAAGACGGGCCGGTGAGTTCTGTCATTTTGAATCCGCCGGCTAACTGGCTAACTGGAATGGATCGGATCCGTCTAATGGTTATGGTTGGCGCATCACAACCGCTTCTCAGACGGGTCACTTATACCCTGTTGTTGTTGGGATGGCTGACATCCGTGGCGTTGGGGCCATTCATCGCATCCGGACAAGCTTTCGAGCGTTCGGACCGTGATGCCGACGTTTACATAATGTCGCAGGCACGCGAATTCTTCAGCTCAAACGCCCCCGTCCAAGATGTGATATCGTTGAGCAAGAAGATGTTGAGCGGAGACTTCCTCTGGGTCCGCCGTGCGGGAAAGGAGTGGGTATTTCGCGACGCCCAGACATTAAAAGCAGCGTTACGGCTCTTCGAACCACTGAACGGGCTGGAGTCGGAGCGCGAAGCGATTCAGAGGAGACAGGAGCAACTGGCGGCGGATGAGGCGGCGCTCGACGATGAGGAAGAGCGGCTTGAGGAGGAAGTGAAAGCCCTGGAGGAAGAGGAAGGCGGCCAGATTTCTGATTCTGCGCGGGTGGCGTTGACCCATCGCCAGCTCGAACTCAAATCAAGGCTGCGCGCCGTTAAGGTGCGCGAACGTGAATTAGACACCAACGAGAAGGCGCTTGATGCTCGTTCCGACGAGCTCGAACGGAAG
The DNA here is from genome assembly GCA_035559435.1 of bacterium. NCBI lineage: Bacteria > bacterium. Next base: position 13,253 of record DATMBC010000089.1, on the reverse strand, counting down.
GCAGAGTCAGCGCTCTGGGACCTTGTCGAGCAGGCGATTAGGAATGGCCTGGGTCGCGCGGTCGGACCGAATTAGCCGGGCGGCCAGGCGCCAATCACCTGCCGCAGCGCCGCGATCTTGCCGAGGTGATAGGCATTGTGCACGGCCAGAGCCAGCAGCTCCTGCTGCATCGGCTCATTTGTTGCCTGCCCGGACGCCTCGCCCAGCGCGGCGGCTTTCTCCGCCCCGGTGATGAACTCTTTGACCAGATCGATGTAATCACTCTCACTTCCGGGCGCCCGGAACGAATCCGCCTCTCCCCCGTGAACCCAGGCATCGCGCGCGGCCCTGTCGTCTTCGACAACGATCGTCTGCCACTTCGTGGCGTGCCACAATTCTTCATAGATCGTGCGCGATGCGCCGCCGGGTCGTTGTGTGACATCCGCCATCGTCAACCCGGACAGCAGGAGCCCGCGGGGCATGTACTCCCCCTCCAGAAACAAATCTCGCCACAATCCCATGACACTGCCTTTCGTCTGATGATCCGCAATATCCGGCAATTGCTGGAGTGAGCCCATGGGCCGGGCGACGGACTACTTCCGCCGCAACACCGGCACCATCCACGACGAGCGGTCGCTGTTGTCGAGCGGACGGCCGGGGTCGAGGCCGCCCAGCCAAGCGACCGGCTCGAAGGCGTCGGACTTTTCGATCAAAAGCAGGAACTCCTGATGCGTGAGATAGCGGTCGGGGTCCTTGAATTCCCAGACGCGCGAGGAGCCGTTGCGTGTCAATTCGATGCGCACACGCGAAGTGGCGATCTGCGTGATGGGATCGTAGCCGCCGTCATCGGTCCCCCAGTGCAATTTCACCCGCGTGCCGTTGCGTTCGGCCTCCCAGTCGCCGCTCCAGGACATCGTGACGATCTGACCGTCAATGCGCGTGCCCCAATCATTCATCTCCGGACGCGGCAGACGGAAGACATGGCGGGGGTGGTTGGCTTCGATGACGTAGATGCCGCCGGGGGTCATGCTGCGCGCCAGGCAGCGCAGATGCCGCACGATATCGTCGTTGGACAGCAGGTAATGAAAGGACCCCATCGGGCAAAACGCCAGATCGACCGGCTCGCGCAGCAGGAAATCGCGCATATCCGCGTGCACGAACTCGACCGCGGTCTGTTCTCGCGCCGCCTTCCCGCGCGCATAGGCGAGCATCGCCTCGCTCAAATCCAATCCATGCGAACGGACGCCCCGCCGCGCGTATTCGAGGCAGTGGAATCCCGGACCACAACAGACATCGAGGAAGGACCGCGGCGGACGATCGTGGCCGGAGTGCAGACGGTAGATCTCATCGAGGGCGTTGCATTCGCGGGTCAGGTCGCGCCAGTCGAAGGCGATGTCGTAGGCCTCGGCGTAGTCGTGGCGCAAGTGTTCGGGTTCGGGGTGCACGGGAACGCTCCTAAGATCCCAGATCGCGGGTGTCGGCGTCAATGGTGGTCCGTGTCGGTGGCGGGATGCGCACACGGTCCCGCAGACGGAAGTGAAGTGTCTTGAATTTTCCGCCCAACGCGACGCTGCGCACGATCCAGTCTCCCATCATCGACCACCAGATTCCCATCAAACCAAAGCCGAGAGTATAACCAAACAGATACGACAAAGGGAGTCGCACGATCCATCCGCCGAGAATCGGGGTGAACATGACCCAGCGGGTTTCGCCGGCGCCGCGGAGCGCGCCCGCCAACACGATGGCTAAGGCCAGCGGGACCTGGATGGCGGCGGCCACGGTGCAGAACTTGATGCCGAGCACCCGCACGGCCGGATCATCGGTGAACAGCGCAATCCATTGGTGGGAAAAGAAATAGAACGACAGCCCCAGGATCGCCATGAAGGCGGTCGCAATCCAGGTGGTGGTCCAGCCCGCCTCGCGCGCGCCGCGTTCATCCTTGGCCCCCAGTTTCTGGCCGACCATCGTGGTCGCTGCCTGCCCGAACCCCAGGGCCGGGAGGAAGGCCACCGCCTCCATGTCGATGCCGATACGGTGCGCGGCGATCGCCGCCGGACCGAAACCGGTCAAAAACCGGTAGTAGAACCCCTGCATGGTGTTGACGATCAACCGTTCGGCCACGGTCGGCGAGCCCAATCCCCAGACCGCCTTCGCCGCGCGCAGCGATAAGCCCCGGATCGCCGGGCTCCAGTACCCGCGCCGGCAGGCAATGACCGCCAGCGTGATCGCCCCGATCGCTTCGGAGATTCCCACTCCCAACGCCGCGCCGACCACTCCCAGCTTGGGCGCTCCCCAGTTGCCGAAGATGGCGGCATAGGAGATCAGGACATGAATGATGTTGACCGCCAAGGTCACGATCAGTGGTGTGCGCGAATCTCCCACGCCCTGAAAGACCGCCGAGAGAACGAAGAACGATCCGGAGAAGACCAGCGTGATGTAGTAGATGCGCAGGTAAGAGAGCGCTTGATTGAGCGTCTCCCCGTGCGCCCCCATGAATTCGCACATCCATGGCGACAGCGGCCACAAGAGCAGCCCCAGCCCGATCGAGACCAGCGCGCAGATCGCCACCACGGCGCGGGCGACTTTCAAACGGCGTTCCGGCTCCGCCGCCCCGGTGTGAAAGGCCACCAGCACCTGGCCGCCGATCCCCAGCCCGCGCTGCACCGCCATCGCGATGAAGACCGGCACCTGCGCGATCCCCATCCCCGCCAGCGACGTTGCCGCGAGCCGTCCGACCATCGCGGTGTCGACAATCGACGCCGCCCGTGACAGGAAATTGGCTCCCGCAATCGGCCAGGCGAGTTTCCAGATGGCAACGTAGAGGCGCCGTTTGGCGGGATCGATCCCGAACATTGGCGGGAAGTAAGCGAGAAACCGCGCGTGGTACAATCGGGCAGGCGCCGGACGCCAAAATCACTGCCAGCGTCGCGGAAACCGCTTGCCAAGTGCCGCTGCAGGCGGCTTTCCTGCCCGGCGTGAATCCGCCCACCCCCGCACTGACGCTGACGCGCCCTTCGGCGCGGCAATTGACCGCTTGGCGCAAGTTGCTGACCAAGAAGGGTCGCCGCGAAGCCGGCGAGGTGCTGATCGAAGGCGCGCGTCTGGTCGGCGAAGCGCTGGCCGCCGGCGCGGACGTCACGGCGCTGGTGATTGCCGACGATGAGCAGGGACGGGCCGCCCTGCGCAAACTGGCCGAGCAACACCGGCTGACGGCGCAGGCAATCTACACCGCCGCGCCGCGCGAATTCGCCAAGCTGACCGACACGGTCCACGCCGCCGGCATTGCCTGCGTCATCAAATGGCGCGCGCCGCGCTTTGATGCGGCCCGGCGCGATCTGGCGCGGACGCTGGTCTGTGACCGTATTTCCGACCCGGGCAATCTCGGCACCCTGGTTCGTACCGCCGCCGGGCTGGGGTTGGATGCGGTCATCCTGCTGGCGGGTACTGCGGAGCTGGCCAATCCCAAGACCCTGCGCGCGGCGATGGGCGCCGTCTACCACATTCCGGTCTTTGTCGACGCCGCGGCGCCGGAGGTCATCGACTGGGCGGCGCAGGCGGGGGTCACGCTGTTTGTCGCGGATGCCCACGGCGGCCGGGAGCCGGAGACTGCGCCCGCACGCTGGGCGCTGGTGATCGGCAGCGAAACCATCCCGCTGGATCCGGCCTGGGCCGCAGCGGGAGTGGCCCGCATCAGTCTGCCGCTGCATCGAGGGGTCGAATCGTTCAATGCCGCGATTGCCGGCGCCATCCTGATGGACCGTCTTTGCCGCCCCGCCGCATCCGGCTAATCGCCGCAACACCCGCCCGGTGATTGCGTATCTTAACCTGTTGAGGCCATGATGACACCGCGACTCGCCCGTCCCATCCTGATCGCCGTCCTGATGGCCGGGATCGTGGGCGCCGTCTCGGTCGCGCGGGCGCAGAATGTGAAGGTGCAGCGTCTGGGCGGCGGACGGTACATGACCGAGACGGTGCGCGAGGCACCGGCCGCGGACTTGAAGGCGCTGCGCATCATCGGCCCGGAAAACCTCGGCGGCAGCATCACCGTGACCGCCAGGCCGGTGACGACCACACGGCTGGAATTGCTCAAGATCTTCAAGGTTCCCACCGAGGCCGAGGCGCTCACCTTCGAGCGGGAGATTCAATTCGACCTGCGCACGGTCGGGTCCACCCTGGAGCTGGAAGTGAGCGCACGGTCCGATGCGCCCTGGGAGGGGCGCGATCAGAGCGCGCGCATCGAGATCACCTTCGTGGTCCCGGAGAATTGGGATCTGGAGGTGCGCGGCCGGTTCTTCGAGATGGATCTGGCCGGCCCCTTCCGCCGTTGCGAGATCAGCACCGAGTACGGGCGGATCAAACTGGCCAATGTCACGCAGAAGTCGCGGGTGGTGGGCAACTACACCGGCATGGAACTCTCCGGCGTCAAAGGGGAGATTGTGGCGCAGACCAGTTTCGCCGATCTGGTGTTGCGTGACGCGATTCCCTCGGCGGAGCGTCCGGCGCAGTTGACCAACCAGAACGGCTCGATCGTGGTGGAGAAATTCGCCGGCGCGCTGGCGGCCGAGTCGCAGAACGCGCCGATCTTCCTCTCCGATGTCGTCCTGCTTGGCTCCGGCTCGAGTTTGCGCGCCGCCAACGCCATGATCAAAGCCGACATCGCTGAATTCGGCAACGCCGAACTCGATGTGACCAACAGCAACAATTCGGTCATCCTCAATGTCCCCAAGTCCCTGTCGGCGCGGCTGAGCTGCTCGGTGGGCAGCGGCGGTTCGATCAACACCGGCGGGCTGATTGTGCAGACGCACCCGAATCAACTCGGCGCCGGGCGGCTGGAAGGGATCATCGGCTCCGGCAAGGGTCTCATCGACATCGACATCAGCGGCCCCGGCCACATCGGCATCCAGGGACGTTGACCCCCCGACATTCACCGTGAATTGACATTGCCGCCGCGGGGTTTTCCGCCTTGCTTAGCGTCAGCACGGGGCATCCTGCCTGGGGGGCAGGATCCACCCGCTCGACGCGTCTTGATCGAGGGAGGTACGGCATGATCAGATCACGCCGGGAGCGCACTTGGCTCCCGTATTGGATCGCGACCATCGGGCTTCCGATCATCCTGGCCATCACCGCGCCGGTGCGCGCCGGCGACATCTTCCCGCGCGATCAGATTCTCTTTCCCTTCCTGCCGGCGGCGATGGCCGATGGCCCGGGGGGGCTGCGGCTGAATCCCGCCGTGATCGGCGCCGATCCGGAGTTCGCGCTCAACTACTACCACGCCTTCTCGGACTCATCGCTGAAAGGCGATGACGCCGTCTACACCACGTTCCGCGGATTCGGCTTCGGCATCGAATGGCTGGGCGCCGGCGCGGTGCCGGATGGACGGTCCTACACCATCGGTCTGGCCACCAGCAGCCAGAAGTCGTTTGCCGTCGGCAGCAGTTACCAGTGGCGCACCAGCGACGATCCGGTGCAGGACAAGGCGCACTTCTGGACCTATGGCTTCCTCTGGCGGCCAAACAACACCTTGTCGTTTGCCGGTGTGGCGCACAACTACCACCGCATGAAGGTCCCGAGCGGCCGCTCCGATGCCGAGTTCGTCTATTCGGCGGCGGTGCGTTTGTTGCAGGGCCGCCTGTTGATCGGCGGCGATTGGTATCAGACCACCTCGCAACGGGTCAAGGATGGCACCTACCGTCTCGCCACATCGTTTCAGGTCCGTCGCGGGCTGACGATCTACGGCGATCTGGACGAGAATGAAAACTACTTCCTCGGCGCGCGCGTCGAGATGAGCACCTGGTTTGCCGGCACGCATGCCGCCTTCGACGGGGAGCGCGACTACAGGGGCGGCGTCGGCTACGTCGGCATGCACAAGACCCGTCGCGCGCCGCTGTGGAGTCTCTGGCGCGAGGCGGCGAAGATCGAGCTGGCCGGCGCAATCCCCGACCGTCCGACGCCGCGCAACTTCTTCGGCCCGGAGCCGGCGACGACGTTCGACTACCTGTCGATGCTGGACAAGGCGCGGCGCGATCCCGAAATCCGCGCGGTCCTGCTGCGCATCAACGATCCCGAACTGGGCTGGGCCCGCCGCGAGGAAATCCGCCGCGCCATCCTCCGTGTGCGCGACGCCGGCAAGCCGGTGATCGCCTGTGTCGACGGCATGGTGTCCAACGGCGAGTATTACCTCGCCAGCGCCGCCGACCGGATCGTCGCGCCGCCGGTCTCCACCATCGATGTGATCGGCCTGCGTTCGGAGGTAACATTCGCCAAGCGCCTGCTCGACAAACTGGGCATCGTCGCCGATCTCGAACATGTCGGCGACTACAAGAACGCCTCCGATCTGTTGACTCGCACCTCGATGTCACCGGCGCACCGCGAGGCGGTGACCGCGCTTCTGAATGATCTCGACGGGTACTGGGTGGAGCGCCTGGCCGAAGGCCGACGGACTGCGCCCGATGTGGTCCGCGGCTGGATTGATCATGGACCGTATGTCTCGGTCGACGCGCAGGCCGCCGGACTGATCGACACGGTCGCGTATGCGGATGAACTTGATGGCATCGTCAGCGCCCTGGCCGGGCCGATCTGGCGCACGGTCGGCACGGCGGCGTTGCGGGACCGTGTCTATGCGCGGTCGGGGTGGGCCGAACCGGACCGCGTCGCCGTCATCTTCGCCGAGGGCGGCATCGAGGAGGGCGCCAACCGCGACGATTTCCTGTTCGGCGAAGTGATGGGCTCGGCGACCACCGCCCACGCGATCCAAAGCGCCCGCGAGAACCCGCGGGTCAAGGCGCTCGTTCTGCGGGTGAACTCGGGCGGCGGATCGGTGGTCGCCTCCGATGAGATCTGGCGTGAAGTGGCGCGCACCGTCGGACGCAAGCCGATCATCGTCTCGTTCGCCGACGTGGCGGCCTCCGGCGGGTACTATATCGCCTGCGCGGCCGATTCGATCTTCGCCTTGCCCAACACCATCACCGGCTCGATCGGCGTCATCTCCGGCAAACTCGATTTCTCCGCGCTGTACGACAAGGTCGGCCTGGACAAGGAGGCGATCGACCGCGGACGTTTCGCCGGGCTTTACACCTCCGATGGCGCCTTCACCGACGAACAACGCGCGGTGATTCGCGCGCAGATGCTGCGGGCCTACGAGCACTTCAAGGGCCTGGTGGCCGAAGGCCGTTCGTTGCCGGCCGATTCGGTCGAAGCGATCGCGCAGGGGCGTGTCTGGTCCGGGCTGGCGGCCGATCGTCGCGGCTTGGTCGACGGTTTCGCCGACCTGAACGAGTGCATCACCACCGCGGCGCGGATGGCCGGAATCGATCGCGGCAGCGACGTCGAGGTCATGGTGCTGCCGGAGCGTCGCTGGCAGTTGTTCGACGCCGGACCCATCGGCTTCGCCGGGGCCTTCCTGCCAGCGGAGACGGTGGAGCATCTGCTGGCCACGGTGCTGGCGCGGGCGGGCCTGGCGCCGGACAACGGCCTTTCCTATGCGACGCCTTACCGCGTGACAATTCGCTGAGACGTGGGGAACAACCCGCGCCCCGGCTTGTATTAGGGCGAGACCCGCGCTACCTTGGATGGCGCGGACCGGCCGGCAGAGGAGCGCGGCACCCATGAATCACTTGAGCATCATCACCGACTCGAACATCTGCAAATTCACGCTTCACGACCTCCCCGACCGTCCCGGCATCGCCGCCGAGATGTTCAGCCGTCTGGGCGAGGCCGACATCAACGTGGTCGGCCTGGCCGCCGCCGGGGCGCAACTGGGACGCACGGATGTCTCGATCACGGTCAACAGTGCCGACGCCGCCAAGACCGCGGCGGTGCTTGACACCGCGCGGCGCGAGCTGGATGCGCAGGGCCTCTCGCAAAAGAAGGATGTCGCGGCGGTCAGTCTGATCGCCGACTCGTTGTCGCACGACCCCGGGGTGGCCGCCCGGATGTTCCGCACGCTCTCGGCCGAGGGGATCAACATTGACATGATCACGGCCAGCAACACCACGGTGACCTGCCTGATCGATTCCCGTTTTGTGCCGGCCGCCCAGCGGGCGCTGGAACGCGAGTTTACCGGACAATTGGCGTCTCGTTGACGCGCGAAAGGTGGTTTCCATGAAGAAGTTCATTTTGCTCGGCGCGGCGCTGGCCATTGCCGCCGGTTGCGGCGCCGATCAGCAGAAGGCCGCGGACAAACCGGCGGGCGGCCAGCCGGCCACCGCTCAGGCCAAACCTTACCCCATCGACTGGTGCATCGTCTCCGGCGAAAAACTCGGTTCGATGGGCGACCCCATCGTCCGCACCTATCAGGGGCGGGAAGTGAAATTCTGCTGCAAGTACTGCATCGAGGACTTCGAGAAGACCCCGGCGCTCTACCTGGCGCGCATCGACTCGGCGGCCGCGGGGCAATTGCAGCCCCCCGCCGACCATGGGCACGGCGGCTGAGTCGCTTCCATCGTATGACGGCGGACACGGCCCGGCAATGCCGGGCCGTTTTTCGTCGTGCCGCGGCCCTATCGAACCCGAACGGGGACACGTATATTGCAAGCGGAGCGCAGGCCCCGGCCCCCGGAGACATCCCTCACCCACTGTCCGGCAAACCACATCCCCGAGATCCCGAGAGTGAGATGATCCCGACTCTCTTCTGCTCTCACCAGCGACGCCGAAGCCGATGGCACATCGGGCTTGCGCTGCTTGCAGCGCTGATCGGGGTGACGAAGCTTCACGCACAGCCCGCGCCCGACGCGCTGATTGTGCGCGTCCGGGACGCTGTGGCATCGGCATCAAAGCACGCCGCCGGTCCCGCGGCCGCCGGATTGAGCGCCGATGTGCTGGCGCGCAGCGCCGCGCTGGGCGTCACACAAGTGCGCCCGCTCTATCCCACCACCAGCGCGTCCGCGCATCCCGGCCCACGGACCTTCGTGGTGGCCATCCCGCCGGGAATGACCGCCGCGCAACTGCAGGCCCGCTACGCGGCGCTGGATTGGGTGGAATATGTCGAGCCCGACTGGCAATTCGAATTGCATGCCGTCCCCAACGATCCCCTCTGGCCGCGGCAATGGGATCTGGAAAACACCGGCCAGCCCTACTACTCGGTGCGCGGTGTGGCGGGAGACAGCAACGATGTCCGGATTGAGCGCACCGGCTATCCGGGCGCGGACATCCGCTTTCGCGCCCCGTATGAAAGCGGTGAACCGACCGCCGATGTGCTGGTGGCCATCATCGACACCGGCCTGGACACGGCGCATGTCGATCTGCATGACCGACTGGCGCCGAATGCCGGCGAGATTCGCGCCAATGGCCTCGACGACGATCACAACGGCTTTGTCGACGACATCTACGGCTGGGACTTTTCCGGCGACACTCCGGGCGCCCCGATCAACATCCGCGGCGACAACGACATCCGCGACTACATGGGGCATGGGACCCACGTGGCCGGGACCGTCGCCGCTGCCGTCGACAACGCGATCGGCATCGCCGGTGTCTGCCCGCAGGCGCGGGTGATCGGCGCGAAGATCTTTCCTAATCCGTATTTCTCGATCTCGGCGGCGGCGATCTACTACGCCGTCGACCGCGGCGCGCGGGTGATCAACATGAGTTGGGGCGGCGCCTTCCCGTCGCGCGCCATCGAGGAGGCGCTCCAGTACGCCGCCGACCGTGGCGTGACACTGGTGGCGTCGATGGGAAATTCGGGGCGCGACGAGGTGTTCTATCCCTCCGGCTACGCGACCACCATCGGCGTGGGATCATCGGATGCGCGTGACCGGCTGTCACGCTTTTCCACCTACAACGATTTCGTCGATGTGATCGCCCCCGGCGAGGACATTCTGTCGCTGCGCGCCGCCGGAACCGATCTGTACGCGGATGTCGGCGAACCCGATGTGCACGTGGTCGATGGCGACTACCTGATTGCCTCGGGCACATCGATGGCCGCCCCGCATGTCACCGGCGCCGCGGCGACACTGCTGGCGCTGGCGCCCGGACTGTCATCGCAACGCCTGCGCGAGATCCTGCGCGCCGGCGCCGACGACATCATTGACCCCTTCGGCAACGATTCGCTCCACCTGCCCGGACCCGACCGCCACACCGGCGCCGGGCGCATCAATCTCCAGCGGGCGATGGCGATGCTGCCGGGCATCGTTCTAGAGGTCGTCAATCCGCCGCGCGGATATTGGCTGTCCAGCACTGATTTCCGGGTCTCCGTCCGGGCCGCCGGACCACACTTCGGCGGCTTCACGGCGATGTTGGCGCGCAACCATCCCCCGTTCACATCGGTCTGGCGGGAGATCCCGCCTGCGGATATCCGCTTCCAGAACGGCCTGTATGAGATCACGCTGCGGGATGCCGCTGATTCCGTCGGGCCCCATACCTTGCGCCTCGACGCGGGTCCCGACGCGGCGGTCGACTGGCCGCTCTGGTTGGGAGCTGTGACCGTCGCGTCGATCCTGGCGCCGTTGCCGAATGACACGATCCGACTCCTCCGTCCGATCATCGGCACGGCCGCCGGTCCGTCACTTCAATCGTACTCGCTGTTCGCAGAGGGTCCGTTGCCATCGCGCGATGTTCACGCCGTTCCCACCGTCACCGCGTTGCGGTGGAATGACACGCTTGCGTACTGGCGGACCGACTCGCTGGAAAGCGGCGAGTATGATCTGATTCTGTCGGTTAATGGGGGTGATGCAACCGTTGCCGACACGGTGCGCGTGTTCGTCCACGAGCCGTTCCTCGACGGCTTCCCCGTCGATCTGCCCGCGCCGGCGCACTTTGCCGTGACCACGGTGAACCTGGACGGACGCGACGGCGATGAGATCATCTGCCCCACGCAGTCGGGGCTGTATGTCCTGCGCAGCGACGGGCGGATCTACCCCGGCTGGCCGCGCGCCACCAACTTTGATGTCACCACCGCGCCGGCGGTCGCCGATCTGGACGGCGACGGCAAATCGGAGATCATCGTCGCCAGCCGATCGTACATGCATGTCTACTCGTTCATCGGCGAGCCTTTCGCCGGCTGGCCGCGGATCTTTCTGGGCGGCTCGGGCATCTTCGGGAATTCGTTGCCGGTCGTGGGCGATGTCGATGGGGTGGGCGGACGCGAAGTCGCCGGAATCGACCGTCATGGCCGCATCAAGATCTGGCATGCCGACGGCACGATCTACGCGCCACGGGGCGGCGAATATTTCGCGCGCATCCCGATCGTCAACACGCTCAACGCGGCGCTGCCGCGGCTGGCCGTCTGCGACCTCAACGGCGACCGCCGTCCCGAGCTGGTCGCCGCCGGCGACGGCGTCTTCGTCTTCGATGCGCTGACCGGCGGGCCGATGGCGGGCAACGACGACGTGCTGCTGGCCGACCATCACTCGACCCATGGCCTGGCCATCGGCGATTACGACGGTGATGGTGACTTTGACATCGCCTACGTCGCCGCCGACCACGCCACCGATCGTTTCCGTTTGGCGGTGATCGATTCGCATGGCGACCCGTTGCCGGGTTGGCCGCAGATTATGCCTGAGCAGGTGAATCTGTATCTGCAGTACTCGCTGTCGGCCGGTGATCTGGACGGCGACCATCGACCCGAGCTTTTGCTGGCGCCTTACACGCTGGGCGGGGGCATGCTCTATGCATTCCACGGCAACGGCGCGCCGGTCGGGTCGGATTCCACCAACGGACTGCTGGCGCGTCTGCCGGGCACGGTCTCGGCGATTGTCCTGGCCAATGTGGACCGCGACATCGATCCGGAAATCGTCATGCGGGTCGGGGACTTCATTTCGGGGCCCGACTACGTCTACGCGCTCGAGGCCGATGGCGCCTTGTTGCCGGGGTACCCGCTGAAGTTCGGCGACGGCAATTCGGTCACCATGCCGGCGCCGATCATCGGCGATGTGAACGCCGACGGCTTGGCCGACATGACCACCATCCAATCCACATCGATGAGCGTCGCCGTCTGGGAGTTGGGCGTCCCGTTCGCCGTCGCCGGCCGTCCCTGGCCGCGGTTTGCCGGCGATCTGTGGAATTCCAACATCGCTCCCGCGCCGCGCTACGATCTGCTCTACCTCGTGCGGCTCATCGACATGACGATGCGCAACGGGATGCCGTTGCCGCCCCATGAACCCGTCGATCTCGACTGCGACGGGTCGGTATCAACCGCTGACATCGTGGCGCTGATTGATTATCTCTACCGCGGCGGCGCCCATCCCTGCCGCCCCTGAGAGGTGGGCATGAAGATCGACTTTTCCGGACAGACCGTGCTGATCACCGGCGCATCGCGCGGCATCGGACGCGCCGCGGCGCGGCTGTTTGCCGAGCACGGCGCCGACGTGGCCGTCCACTATCAGCGCAACCGCGCGGCGGCCGAGGCGGCGGTCGCGGAGATTGCGGCCATGGGACGCACGGCGCGCGCCTACGCCGCCGACATTGCCGATTCCCGCGCCGTCGATGAATTGGTGGCCCGCGCGGCCGTTGACTTCGGACGTCTCGATGTCCTGGTCAACAATGCCGGCATCTGGAAGGAGGGGCCGATCGCCACGATCACCGACGCCCAGATCGACGAGATGATCGACATCAATCTGAAGAATCTGTTCTATGCCTGCCGCGCGGCGGTGCCGCACCTGCGGCGGACGCGCGGCAACATCATCAACATCGCCTCGACCGCCGGGCAGCGCGGTGAGGCCTTCCACTCTCACTACGCCGCGACCAAGGGGGCGACGATCTCCTTCACCAAGTCGCTGGCGCCGGAGCTGGTCGGCGACGGCATCCGCGTCAACTGCGTCGCGCCCGGCTGGGTCGACACCGACATGTCGCATGAGGCCCTGCGCGCTCCCGACGCGCACCGCCACATTGGCCTGATTCCGCTGGGACGCGCCGCCGGCGCCGAGGAGATCGCCGGCGCGATTGTCTTCCTCGCCTCCGGCTGGTCCAGCTTCATCACCGGCGAAATCCTCAACGTCAACGGCGGCGCGGTCCTGTGCGGCTGACGCGTTGGGGACAATTCCTGTTGACTATCAACGACGGACGGACTAATTGATTGGTGAAAGGAGGTGACCCTCATGCGTAAAGCCCTCGCCACTGTCTTTGTCGTGTTCGCCGTGGCGTTTGTGGTCGGGATGACCATCCCCTCCGCCGACGCCGGTCCGTGCTACTACAAGTGCATCTGCAGCCAGCCGTACAAATGCTGCGTCAACAACGGCGTCGAGTCGTGCAAGAAGGTGACCGGCGCGCCGATCTATTGCACGCAGGATTTCCCCTGTTAGGGGAGCCCGCACCGCCTGACCTGATGACGGCGGGAACGGCGG
>DATMBC010000088.1 GCA_035559435.1 bacterium | reverse complement strand
CGACGCCGACCCGCGCGCCGGCCCCCCCGCGGAAGGACCCGCTAGTTGCCGTCTGCCTCACGCACTGTGAGGATCCCGCTGCGAATGGTTTTGGGATTCGTCGCACGATTGGCGATGAACTTGAACCTGTAGCGGCCCTTGCCGGTCGTGGCCGCCAGCGTGCTCGTCTGCGCTGCGCTGAGCGAGAGCGTGCCGCCGCTGCTGGTGACGCCGGTGAGCGCGATGTCATCGAGGCCGACCGCCGATGGCTGCTCCGCCAGGAGCGTCGCGTCGGGCCAGCATGACCAGTCGATCGTGCTCACGGTCGTTGGCCACCCTATCTCGCCAGCCGCTTTGGTCAGCGTGATCGCTGTGCCGTCTGACGCTTGATACGCATCGCCCTTGTCCAGCGTCATGGTGCTTGATGTGATTGGCGAGATCACCGTGACGTGATTGCTCTGGGCGATGGTATCGCTGATGATCGTGCTGTTGACGCTGCGATGTTCGATTGAGAAAAGCGCGATCACGTAGCCGGCGACCGATGTCCCGCCGACCGTGCCGGCGGTCAGCACAACGGCGTAGTCAGCGGCGGCGGCGTAGAACGCCGAATCAGCCGAGGTGTCAACGCGCACGTGGTTCAATCCGGTCCGCGTATCGAAATCGACCGTGAGCGTCACACCCGCTGTGCTTTCGGTCGTGCCATTGATCTTGTACACAGCGGCGGCGGGCGATCCGGCCAGCGTCGTCGGCGCGCCGGTCGTGCTAACCGTCGTGAACTTGAAATCGACGATAGTCCCAGCTTTGTAGTCGCCGAGGTAGGCCATGATTAGGTGACGACGAGACCGCCGGCGATGAGGCTGCCGCCGCCGCCGCCGGCCGGCGGATCGGCATGTTGTGCCGCGCCGACATCGGGATACCCGGTGGTCGAGATTTCGGGATACGTGCCGAACCCGGCGCTCCGCGCGGCAGCGCCGCCACCGGCAGTGTTGTTGAGAGAGAAATCTTTCCCCGCGGCGTTGGTGAACGGGTCGGCGGTCAGCGTCACCGAGTTGACCTGTGTCCCGCTGCCGAAGTTCGCTGAGAAGTTCGTTCCGTTCGCGCCCGCGGCGCAGTTGTACAGCAACTTCATGTCGGAGTAAGCGGACCCGGCCATGAAGCCTGTGCCGGCGTTCTGATACGCGATGCAACTGACGAGGCTGAACACGGGTTGGCTGCCTGCGCTGATGCTGAATCCGTGCCGCCCATTGTTATATGCGACGCAATGCACCCAGAGAATGTTGTTGTTGCCGACGAAACCGTCCGACCCGGCCCCGGAGTTATTGACGCTCAGGCAATACGCGAAGACGCTCGATTGCGTCGTCCAGGAAAATCCGCTGACCGAGTTTCCATCGGCAACGCATGACACGCAATGGTTGATTGAAAACGGCGCGACGGACGTGCAGCCGGTCGCATAACAGTCCCGCGCGATGCCTAACCCGGAAATGAACCCGTTGGTAAAATTCTGCCCCTTGCAGTTTCGGACGGTGACGAATCCGTTCGACCCGGTAGTCTGGATGCCCCGGCTGCTCGGTCGAGAGTTGCCGTCCAAAATCAGATTGTTCACCGAATATACGCTGCCATTCGTGATGAGCGCGAAGCTGCTGATGAGCGAGTCGGCGACGATCGTCGGCCGGCCCCCGTCGCCGCGCGTCGTGCCGTAGCCGATGATGGATTTGGTCGCATTCGCCAACGACATCGTTCCGCCGGAGACATTGGCCGTGGAGCTGGTGATCGTGTAAGTGCCGCTGCGGATCCACAATTTCGAGCCCGCCAGGACGAGAGCGGCGGCGCCCTTTCCCGGCGACGCCAGAGCGCCGCCAAGCGCCCACACTCCGCCCGTCGAGCCTGCCGGAGCCGGCGATCGATCCAATCGCCATTGCGTGCCGACGATTCCGACGATCTGATACCAGCCCAATACCCAGCCCGCTCCGGCGGTGATCTGGATGATGTTGCCGATGTCGGCGGCAACGGGCGTGTAGCCATCGGGCTGCACGTCGATGTCGCTGATGGCATCGACGGTCAGGTCAATGCCGCTGGCGTGAGCACCGGCCTGCTGACTGTAGTCCGTACCTGACGCGCCGGCGACAAATCCGCCACCGTTGTTGTCCGAGCCGTCGGCCCGGACTTCCCATTGCACGTTGTCGGAGATGGCCATCGGATCGGATCAGCGCAGAAAATTTTCGCGCCAGATAAAGGGCACGAATCCGCGACGCAGCGCATCATCGCGCCATGCGTCGTTTTCCATTGGACTCATCAGAAAAATCCTCCCGCGTGGCGTGACGATCCTGGGAATGCGCATGTCGCCCAGCGGCGGATTCGCCGGGTAGAACAGGGTCGCGCCGCTGGCGAACACCGCCACGTCGCTGCTGGTCTCGGGGAACACGGTGATCCCCGCCTCTCGCCACTCCATCATCAACCCGAGCCAGTCGAACGGCTCGACCCACCAACGCCCGTGCTGGTCCGCGGGATTTTGTGCCGCGTCCCAATAGGCGAAGCGCACGCCGGCGGCGCGCAGATCATCGCGCAGCTGAGTCACAGCCCGGCGCGCGGCTCCGGCGCGAAGATTGGTGGGGGCATCATCAACGCCTGGGATATACTCGCGCGGCGCATTGGGCCGCATGATCGCCTGTGGGGCGATCAGACAGCCGAATCGCCCGTCGAAGATTTTGCTGGCCTCGGCATACTCGGCGAACCACGGATACTCGCGATGATCATTTTCGTACATCGCGCCGGGCGCGGTTCGCTCGCCGGTGGACCAGATGACCAATCCGCCGGCCCCGCGGGCGCGGCACATTTCGGCAATGCGAATCAGATTGCCCGGCTGATAACTGGTCAGTCCATTGGCTCCGACCAGGCCCGGCCATCCATCATGCACCCACACGCCCGATGCATCGCAACTCGCCTCGTCGATCCCGAGCTTTTTTGCCCACGGCAGAAGAAATCTCTTGCGGTAGCTGGCGAAAAATTCATCGGGCATGCCGCTTGCGAATCGTCGCAGCTCCAGGGCGACCGTGTCGCTCTCGCCGCGATCCAGTCGCGGCGTGATCCGCACGAACAGCCCGACGACCCCGTTGCCGTCGGTCCAGGCGATCGGCTCGATCTGTCGCAGCCGGGCGGAAAACGCCGTCAGTCCAATGCCGCTGCCGCTGGCCTGGTCATAAGCGGCGATCGTCGGCGTGTAGGCGAATCCAGGCCAGGCCGCCGAACTGTGAAATGCAGGCGCAGCGGGCCAGTCGCGAATCTGGCCCCCCATGTACGAACTGTAGACCCGCAGCGAGTCGCGCCATCGCGTCTGGACCCACGGCGCATGGATCGTGATCTGCTCATCCGATGGGCCGATTTGCCACGCCCCGTCCCACGGCCGGGTGATGGTGATTGTCGTCCGGATCGACGCTTCATCGGCGCTCGGCGGGTTGAGGGTCACGCGCGTTCCGCCGGCGGTCACGAACACCCGATCGTTGTTCGGATCGCGCGTCGCGCCGTCGATCCAAAAATCCACCG
>DATMBC010000087.1 GCA_035559435.1 bacterium | reverse complement strand
GTCGGATGCGGCCAGGTGAAAAACCGCCCCGTCCGGTCGGGATCGTACAGGACGTCCAGATACAGACGCTGGCGCCCGAGCACTTTGGCGGTGTGGATGGTCGGTCCCGGCATGATCCTCGGCTGGCTGGATGTTAGGGATAACGCGTACGGCCCATCGCGGTTCCCACGGCCGGAATGTATGACTTTTTGGACACAATTGCGAACGGGGAGAAACCGGGCCGGCTAGAGCCACTTGCGGGTCTTGATGAAAATGTACATGGCGATGGTGGTCAGGCCGGCCAAGCCCCAGAAGAACAGGTAGCCGTATTTCCAGCTGAACTCAGGAATGCTCTCGAAGTTCATGCCGTAAATGCCGGTCAGGAGGTAGACCGGCAGGAAGACCGTGGCGATGACCGTCAGGACTTTGATCGTGTCGTTGACCCGTTGCTGGACCGAGGAATAGTGCACTTCAAGGCAGGAAGTCAGCGTGTCGCGCAGGGAATCGGCCAATTCGGCGATGCGCTGCATGTGATCGAAGACATCGCGGAAATACAGCCGCGCCTGCGCGCCGATGAGCGGAAACTGGTCGCGGGCGAAGCGGTTAAGCAACTCGCGCTGGGGTGTGACGATGCGTTTCAATTGGGCGAGATCGCGCTTGAGGTTGAAGACCTGCTTGGTGATCTCGGCGTCGGGATTCTGAAAGACCTCGTCTTCGACCAGGTCCACCTCGTCCTCGATGCGTTCGAGGGTTTGATCGTACTGGTCGACGATGTGGTCGAGGATGGTGTGGAACATGAAGTCGGCGCCGCGCGACAGGACGCGCTCGTCGCTCTGGCAGCGCCGGGTGACGGCATCCAGCGGCTTGATGGAGTCGTAGTGGATGGTCACCACGCCGTTGCGGAGGAGGAAGATGTCGATCTCGCGGAAACGCAGCCCCTCGCCGCCGGGGGCGAAGTCGGCCACTTTGAAAACCACGAACAGATAGGGACCGTAATCGTCGACCTTCGGCCCGGGGAGTTCGGCGATCACGTCCTCAATGGCCAGCGGGTGAAAATTGAAGTCGGCCTTGAGAACATACGACTCTTCGTCAGTGGGGTCATAGAAATCGACCCAGAAGACCTGATTCGGGGAGCGAATCAGTTCATCGAAGGGTTCGATGCCTTCACGGCGGACGATTCCGCGGTCGGGCTGGTACACATGGGTGACGATCATCCCGAGGCCCTTGCCCCGGCCGGGAAAGTTGGCGGTCGGGGAAAACGCCGAAAATAGCCCCGCGCACGAAGGCGCGGCAATGGAATAATCGCCGGCGATACCAATCGACCGGCGACACGGACGGCCCAAGCGCCCCCCTTGACAACTCCGGATTTCGAGCGTTCTTGCGGACGTATGAATTGCCGCCGCCGACTCGTTCCATGTCTGCTCGCGCTGGTCATGCTGGGCGCCGCTGGCGCGGCGATGGAGCCGGAACCGGCTTGGGCCCAGACGCCGACGGCCGGACATCTGACTTTGCAGACCTTGGAGGCGCGGCGGCCGGGCCTGAGGGATACCTGGAACATCCGGCCGATGGGGATCGACCGGCTGCCAGCGGCCGCACCGGGCGGCCCGATCAAAAGCCGCCTGGCCCTCTGGGCTGTCGCTATGGGCGGAGCGGGATATCTGGCCTACGAACAGTCACAGATATCCTGGGGGACTTCCAGCGGGCGGTTCCACCTCAAGGACGATCTCCACGACGGCCTGGCGCTGAGCGATGAGACGTCGCATCTGTTCGCCGCCTATGAACTGACCCGCGCCCTGCACACCGGGTACCGCTGGACCGGCCTCTCCCCGGCCGCGTCGCGTCGTCTGGCGGCCCTGCACGCCTGGGTCTGGACCTTCTTGGTCGAATACCCGATCGATGCCTACAACCCCACCCAGGGCTTCGGGGCCTCCGACTTGGTCTTCAATACGGCGGGAGTGCTGGCGGCATATCAGCGCACCCGCAGCAACGGTCCGCACTGGTGGGACATCAAGATCTCGGTGAAACGGTCATTTTTCGAAGGTGAGAGCCGTTTCATCGCCCATTCGAACGAGCAATACGACGATTACGTTTACTGGCTGACGGCCCGTCCCTCCCGCCGCCGCCACATTCCCCTCTGGGTGGGGGCGGGGTATTCGACCACGCATCGCCAATGGCCGGAGATTGACAGGGAGTTGCATCTGGCGATTGGGACCACGCTGCCGGATCTGGCGGGGGTCATCAGCCCGGCGGCCGCCCGCTACCTGCGTCCGTTGGACGTCTTCTTCCTGAACATTGGCGGGAA
>DATMBC010000086.1 GCA_035559435.1 bacterium | reverse complement strand
CAGCCGCCGGCCAGCAGCAGAACGGCCGCCGCAAGCGGCGCCGACCGCAGCCGCCGGGCCAGCATGCTCCCCCAGAGGGCGGTGGCCAAAAGCAGTAAACCGGTGGCCGCGACCAGCCGCGTGACACCCAGATTGGGAATCAGGAAGAAGCCGATGGCCAGCGCGGCCGCCACGCTGGCAGCGGTCGAGACGGAGTAGAGATAACCCGCGGTCCTCCCCACTTCTTCCAGTTGCGCGGCCTTCAGACGAATGGCATAGGGACTGACCATACCCAGAAGCGCCAGAGGCGGAAAGAACAGAAGCGCGGCGGTAACAAGCACCGCGACCCGCAATCCAAACGGCTCGGTGAGAAGCAAGACCGGGTCGCGCAGAAGCGGGATAAGCAGGGTCCAGAGTCCGGCCAGGCCAAAAAGTATGGCGAAGCGTCCGAGGCGCGGGCCACGGTCGGCCCAGCGGCCGCCAAGGGCATAGCCGACGCTCAGCGCGGCGAGTGTGACGGCGATCAGCGCCGACCAGAGATAAAGACTGGCGCCATAGAAGGGGGCCAGGACGCGTGTGCCGAGCAGCTCAAGCGCCAAGACCGCCGCACCGCCGATAATGACAGCCGTGTAGATGTAAGCAGTCAGCATGTCGCAGGGAGCTCCTTATCGCGAGCGTACACCATCGGATCAGGGGACATGGTAACAAGCATCACGATCCGGCTCAAGCTGTCTTACCTCCCGGTTGGGGGTAGCCGGTCAAGGAGGCGGCGCGGAAGTCTTCGCGCACCGGATGGAAGACATCGATGACATAGCAGTCGGTGACAGCATGGGCGGAATGGGGAATGTGCGGCGGCAGGATGTAGACTTCGCCCCGCCGTAGTCGGAACGGCTGTCCTTCCACGGTCAGTTCCAATTCGCCGTCGACCACGTTGACCACCTGTTCATGGGGATGGTCATGGCGCGGCAATCGCGCGCCGGCGGCCAGATGGACATGCGCGATGCTCATATTCAGGGATGCGGCGACCCGGGCGACGACGCCGTCGGCCAAGGTCAGCGCCGGCAATTGGTCCAGCAGAACGTGGGGCATGGACGCCTCTCGGACGAGGGTGAGCGGTGAGGCGGCGGGTCCAACAACACGACGCCGCCGCTGACAAGGTCGTCAACGGCGGCGCGTGATGCAATGCTGTCAGGCGGTGGGGCGGCGCCCGCTCGGCCGTGCTGCGAGTTGGCGGTTCGCTGGCCGCGGCGCCGCGAGGTGCTACTTATTGCGGAGAATCGTTGACGCCGTGTTGGAGACAACCGGGTGCGACAACAGCGAATGCAGATCCCGGTAGGTCGTGCGCAACGAAACACCCGACGCCTTGGAAAGTTCCGCCAGGGTGATCTGACGGTTGTCCCACATCATGCGGCGGACCATCTCGAGACGCTCTTTGCGGTTCATCTTCTCCTCCTGCCTTTTCGCCCATCCGGGCGAACTTTATGTGACTGGAAAGCCTCTCGTTATTATTCGTTGTCGCGTCCGTCCGCGCCGATCAGGGGCGCTTCCGGGCCGCTTGGTCATCCGTTTGCTGACAGCTGTGCGTTGCGACGGGCTCGGTGGCACCGGCCGGGGTCAGGGCGGGGGCTTCAACGGACTCGGCGATGCGGCTCCAGCAACGCGGGCAGTAATGCGTCTCCCCCACCCGGCACAGCAGTGCGTCACTGTAGCTGAGCACATAGGAGCATCGCGGGCACTGCATGACGCCCTCCCTGGTGGCGATCATTACGCGGCGGATCATTCGTGGCTGTGTTCTCATGGTCTGCTTCAGTCGGAAATCCTGCCGCGCCTTATTGCGCGTCGAGCAACCCTTCAGCAAGGGCCATGCCAAGGAAAACCAGACCAAATTGAGTCTCGCATGATATTGACTGTCAGGAGGTTGACTTCGCGAACGTTGACCAGAGTTGTCAGACTTCCAAATTCAGCTGGGTGAAATTGGACAGGGCATCAGACGGGCTGTCATAATCTGGACAGTGGCACTCTGAGCGAATCAAGATTGGATAGGAACGGCGTTTGCGGAAAGCAGGGAGAGACATTGCTGGATGGAGTTATGCCCGTATGCGCATGGTGATTGGTAAGATGCCATCAGAAAGGCAGTTACAGGTTTCGCGCGCGTGCCTTTGCGCCGACGCCGAACCGGTCGGTTGGTGCTGGATGCGCAAGGGCTTGCAGCATGGTCCCTGCGCTGTCATGCCCGTGAGGGACTTGACGAAATCGGAGGTTGGTAGTAATTTAGGAGGCACGGTATCCGCTTTCGCGGAGTTCTCCGTCGCTGATCAAACGCAGAAAAGGCCCCAGCTATCGTCCTACAGTGACTGCTCGTCCGGCGCGTATCCCTCATCCACGCGCCCGCAACAAAATGTCAGTTCAACGATCGTCGGGTGGCAGACCTCAGAGTCTGGGAGTCTTGCATGACGATTCCGGAGCGTCCCTACTGCCGGTCCTGGTTGGTGGTGACCAGTTTGATCGTGTTGATCGCGACCATGGTCGTGATTCTGGCCACAGGCGCAGCCGAAGGCGCCTGTGGGGTCAGGCACAACGCCAACGCGGCTTTCAATGTTGCTTCATTCAGAACTGATAACTGCTTGACAGTAAACGGAAAAGGCCTTAATTGTGTGGGGCTGGGGACCGTCCATCCAGCTCAAATCGAGGAGCTCTACTTACTCGCGTTTTGTCAGTCCAGTTGCTGAAGACGCCGTGATCTTTGGCGTCTGCCTTCCAAAGGACCCGGAAGGACATTGCGTCAGGATGACGCCTCCGTCGTCGGAGCCTGTCAGAATGAGCAGAACCCATCAAGGCCGTTCACAATCGAATACTCTGGTCACCCCTGTGGATAACTCCATGCGAGGTTCCCATACCATGAAGACCGTCATGCGTGTCCCTTCGCGACTGCCGCGCTGGACAGTCCTGACGCTTTGTCTGGCCCTGCTTGCGCCGATGGCGCAGGCGCAGGCCGGCGATGTGCTCACACCGCCCAAGCCGCCGCGGTCGCTCCCGCCGGGAGGCTCGACGGAGCAGACTATTCCGCTCAGCCAGCCGGTGGTCACGCTTTCGACCGACAAACCCGCCTACCTGCCGGGGGAAATGGTCATCATCAGCGGCACCGGTTTTGAGACCGGCGAGACGGTCGAGTTGAAAATCCGCTTAAGCGACGGCAGTTATTCCGACACCTGGAATGTCGACGCCGCGATCGGCGGGAAATTCGATACGTACTGGTACCTCCCGGTGTCCTCCCCGCTGGGCGACCAGATGACCAGCGAAGCCAGCGGCCTGAGTTCGGGGCTGGCGGCCGAGGCCACGTTCGTGGCCGGCAGCTCGGTGCTCAAGTGGAAGACGCTGATTCCGGACAGCACCTGCCCGGATGGTTATTTCCCGGCCTGTGTCTGTCTGGGGCAATCGTGCGGCGATGAGTTCGTGGAGCCGCTGGCCAATCGGCCGATCATCTTCTACCTCGCTTTGGGCGACTGCGCCGATCCGGATTCGGCGATCATCGCCGACACCGTCTACACCGATGCATTCGGAAACGCCTGCAGCTGGATCAGCGCGCCGTCGCTGGCCGGCAACTACACGCTGCGGGCCAAGTACGAGGGCGAGGCCGCGCCGTCCCCCTGCCCGATGCCGGGGAACAACGCCTGCGATCCGACCAGCGGCGATGCGGCGGTGCGGTGCACCGACATCAACGGCACGTCGTTGTGCCACACGCTCAACGTCACCAACAGCCCGAATCATCCGCCGACGATCAACTTCGGCTTGAACGCCTGGTATGACATCTGCGTGCCGGTCGAACTCTGCATCACCTACAATCTCACCGACCCGGACGGGCTCGGCGGGTTGTACGAGGAGAATCTCTCCGGCTTCGGCGAGTTCCGCGACCAGGTCAATGGCATCTACTTTACGCCCGACACGTCGGGTGTCTATGTCCTGATCGCCAAGACCACCGATCCATGCGGCGCCTTTGACATCGACACGGTGGTGATCACCATCGACATGAATGATCCGCCGTCGATCGCCTTCGGTCCGGATCTGTATTACGCCTGCCAGCCGCCGCCGGGAGCGATCTGCCTGCCCTATACGGTCGCCGACCCGGACGGCTTCGCGGGCGCGCATGAGACGCTGGTCTCCGGCCCCGGCACGATCGATCCGACCGCCAACAAGGTCTGTTTCACGCCGGCCGGACCGGGCGTCTATACCTTCATCGCCCGCATCACCGACACATGCAGTCTGTTCGATCAGGATACCATTGTGGTCACCATCGGCGGGGCCAATCCGCCGACCATCAGCTTCGGCAACGACACCTCCATCACGCTCTGCCAGCCCGGTCCGATCTGCCTGCCCTACGCCGTGTCGGATCCGGATGGCTTGCAGGGGCTGATCGAGTCGCAGGTGGCCGGGCCCGGCGCGATCGACACGCTGAACAACCGGGTGTGCTTCGATGCGACGACCAACGGCACGCACACGATCATTGCGCGTGTTGTCGATTCGTGCGGCGGCGTCGATTACGACACGATTGTGGTCAATGTGACCGTCGGCGGGCCGCCGACGATCGCCTTCGGCGCCGACTTCGGCACCGGCGGCTGCACACCGTCGCAGATCTGCGTTCCCTACACCGTCTCCGACCCGCAGGGTCTGGCGGGATTGATGGAATCGCTGGTCACCGGTCCGGCCGGAGCGGTGATCGACACGCTTCAGAACCGTGTCTGTTTCACGCCGCCGGTGAGCGGGACGTATACGGTCATCGCCAAGGTGACCGATCCGTGCGGCGCCGAGGACCGTGACACGATCCGGGTAACCGTTACGCTCAACAGCCCGCCGGTAGTGACCTTCGGTCCCGACTCGACGATCCGCCAGTGCGCGCTCGGCCCGGTCTGTGTGACCTATGGCGTCTCGGACGCCAACGGCCCGGCGGGAATCATCGAAACGCTGGTCTCCGCTCCTGCGGGCGCGACATTTGATGCCGCCAACAACCGCGTCTGCTTCACCCCGACCGGCGAAGGACTCTATACGGTCATCGTCAAGGCCAAGGACCCGTGCAACGCCGAGGACGCCGACACGATCGTGGTGCGCATCGACGTCAACGATCCGCCGGTCGTGACCGGCCCGGCCGACACGACAATCTTCCTGTGCGCTTCCGACACGGTCTGCGTGGGGCCCTTTGCCGCCACCGACCCGAACGCGAACATCGCAACGCTGGCCGCGTCACTGGGTTGGATCGACGGGGCTCGGGTCTGCTTTGCGCCCGACACCGCCGGGTACTACCGCATCATCGTTTGCGCGACCGATTCGTGCGCGGCGCAGGACTGCGACACCGTGGTGGCGCGGATCGTCCTGAATGCCGGCCCGGTCTGCAACATCCCGGGCGACACCGCGATTGTCGAATGCTTCGCCTCGCCGTTGTGCCTGCCGGTTTCGGCGACCGACATCGACGGCAACCTGGTGGGTTGCGAGCTGGTGAGCGGCCCGGGTGTGCTGGCGCAGGGGCAGTGGTGCTACACGCCAGCCGGCGATGAGTCGTTCGATGTCGTCATTCGCTGCGCCGATGCCTGCGGCGCGGTCTGCGAGGACACGTTCACGGTCAGCTTCAATCTCAACGAGCCGCCGATCTGCGAGTTCAACACGCCGGTGCCGCCGGCCTGCTTGCCGGAGACGGCGTTTGTCTCGTTCGCGGTGACCGATCCGGAAGGCAAGCTCGACACCTGCATCATCACCTCGGGACCGGGCTGGCTGTCGGGGACGACCTGGTTCTATGAACCCGGCCCCGGCGAGACGGTCAACGTCACGATCTGCTGCTACGACGAGTGCGGCGACTCCTGCTGCATCTCGTTTACGCTGACCTATCCGGTGCCGCAACCGCCGGTCTGCCAGATCCCGTCGCTGGACACGACCTTCACCATCTGCACGCCGACGCAGGTTTGCATTCCGATCTCGGCCACCAGCGCCAATCCGCCGGTGGTCTGCAGTCTGGTTGCCGGGGTGGGCACGTTGTCCAACGGGCAGTGGTGCTACACGCCGTCCGGGACCGAAGTCGACACGATCACGGTGCACTGCACCGACATCTGCGGCGAGTCCTGCGAGCAGACCTTCATTGCCCGCTTCAACATCAACAGCCCGCCGACGATCACGCTGGCGACCGACCGCTCCGAGGAGCTTTGCACGGCGCAGAATCCGGTCTGCGTGACCTACACCGTCAGCGACCCGAACGGCTTTGCCGGTCTGGTGGAATCGCTGGTTTCCGGCCCGACGGGCGCGGCGATCGACACGGCGCTCAACAAGATCTGCTTCTCCCCGACCGCGCCGGGCGCTTACACCTTCATCGCGCGGGTGCAGGATGCCTGCGGGGCGTTTGACCTCGACACGGCGGTGATCACGATCACGCCGTCAACGCCGCCGAACTGCAACCTGCCGGGCAACACAATCGTGCGGGTCTGCGGTTCGCAGCCGATCTGTCTGCCGGTCTCGGCGACGGCCGATGACGTCCCGGTCAATTGCGTGGTCACCTCCGGTCCGGGCGCGGTCGCCAATGGATTCTGGTGCTATACACCGACAGCCCCGGGGGTTGTCAACGTGACAATCACCTGCACCGATGCCTGCGGCGCGACCTGCTCCGGCTCGTTCCAAGTGGACATCCGCTTCAACGGTCCGCCGACGATCGCCTTCGGTAATGATTCGTCGCTGTTCCAATGCGCGCCGACGCTGATCTGCCTGCCGTACACGGTTTCCGATCCGGATGTCCCGGCCAAGTGGACCGAGTCGATTATCAGCGCGCCGCCCGGCGCGACGATCGACACCGTCGCCAACCGTGTCTGCTTCACGCCGCCGGGAGCCGGCGCGCACACGATCATTGCGCGCGTCACCGATTCCTGCGGGCTGTTTGATCAGGACACGATTGTCGTGACCGTCAATCTCAATGATCCGCCGGTCATCGCCTTCGGGCGCGACACGTCGGTCTTCCAGTGCGCCGCGCAGCCGATCTGCCTGCCGTACACGGTCAACGATCCGGACGGTCTGGCGGGGTTGGTCGAGACCAAGTTGTCCGGCCCGGGCGCCATCGACACCGCGGCCAACCGGGTCTGCTTCACGCCGACCGGCTCGGGGGTCTCGACGATCATCGTCAAGGTCGCCGATCCGTGCGGGCTGTTCGATCAGGACACGATCAACGTCACGGTCACGTTGAATCAGCCGCCGGTCTGCAACCTGCCGCGCGACACGACGATCTTCCAGTGCGCGCCGACACCGGTCTGTCTGCCGGTCTCGGCGACCGACCCCGACGGCAATTTCAAGGTCTGCACGCTGACCGCCGGGCCGGGAACGCTGACCAACGGGCAGTGGTGTTACACGCCGACCGGCGATCAGGAGGTCACGGTGTCGGTGATGTGCGCCGACTCGTGCAACGCCGCCTGCGAGGGCAGTTTCAAGGTCAACTTCGTCATCAACGATCCGCCGGTGTGCAACATCCCCGGCGACACGACCTTCACCTTCCTCTGCTCGCTGGCCACGATCCAACTGCCGGTGGGGGCGAGCGACCCGAACAACAACCTGCGCAGTTGCGCGATCACCAGCGGTCCGGGCGAATTGCTCGGCGGTTTCTGGACCTTCACGCCGACCGAGCCGGGCCAGTACTGCGTGACCATCGCCTGCACCGACTCGTGCAATCAGACCTGCCAGTCGTCGTTCTGCGTGACGGTCAATCTCAACACCGAAGACTGCAACTGCATCTTCAAGTTGACCATCGGCGGCGAGGAGCCGACCGACGGGCTCAACGGGCAGGCGGTCACGGTGCCGATTGTCCTGCAGTTTGCCAAGGAACAGATGGGCGGCTTCGATCTGCTGCTCTGCTATGACGAGACCGGCATCTTCCTCACCCAGGTGGCCAAGGGGCCGTCGCTGGCGGCGTGGGAGTACTTCACCTACCGTCTGGGCGTCTTCGGCAACTGCGTCGGCGGCTGCCCGTCGGGGATCATCCGCCTGATCGGCATCACCGACATGAACAACGGCAAGCCGATCACCGACCCGAACGCGTGGAAGCCGGTCGGCACGATCGCCAATCTGACCTTTGTGCTGACCAGCGACCGCAACTTCATCGGCCAGTGCATCCCGATCTACTGGTGCTGGTTCCAGTGCGGCGACAACGCGATCTCCAGCCGCACCGGCGACACGCTGTTCATCGAGGAGACGTACGATTTCGACAGCTGCCAGAGCAACGCCAAGGCCGACCCGGTTCCGGGCATCTGCTTTGAGAACGGCCGTATCTGCATCCTCGAGCCGCCCGATGACCGCGGCGACCTGAATCTCAACGGCATCGCCAACGAGATCGGCGACGCGGTGCTCTACACGAACTTCTTCATCTACGGCAACTCGGTCTGGGATCCGATCTGGAAGGATGTCCAGATCCTGGCGTCGGACATCAATGACGACGGCCTGGTGCTCACCATCGCCGATTTGGTCTACCTCATCCGCATCATTACCGGCGATGAACAGCCCTATCCTCCGGGCGGCCATCCGAAGCTGGCCACGGCGTCGCCGGTGGCGATCTCGACCGACGCGGTCGGCGAGGCGCTCTCGATCCGCTGGGATTCCGAGCTGGATATCGGCGGCGCGCACTTCATCGTCGATCTGCCCGAGGGGGCGACGGTGGGCGAAGTGACGCTCGCGCCGGAGGCGGCCAACATGAAGGTGCGCGCCCATCGCGACGGCAACCAGCTGCGTCTGCTGGTCTACAGCGACACGACCGAGATCATCCCGGCCGGGTCGCGTCAGATTGTGTCGATCGCGATGACGCACGCCAACGAGGCGGTCCTGTCGACGCATGATCTGGCCACATCCGACGGCTGGGTCATGCCGTCGCTGGTCAACACCGCCAAGGCGGCGTTGCCGACCGAATTCACCGTGGCACAGAACTACCCGAATCCGTTCAACGCCGGCACGATCATCCGCTTCGGCACCAACGTGGCGACCGATTACACTCTGGCCATCTACGACATCCTCGGCCGCCGCGTCTGGGGCGCCGCCGGGCACAGCGAAGCCGGTTGGGTGGAAGTCGAGTGGAATGGCCGTGATGAGCACGGCAACTCGCTGGCCTCCGGGTTGTATCTCTACCGGGTGCAGACCGCGTCCGGCGTGCAGACACGCAAAATGACTTTGCTGAAGTAGCAACTCCAACCACCCCTGTCAGACACAAAGCCCCGCGCCCGTTGGCGCGGGGTTTTGTGCATTGGGGAATGACGGCGGGTCAAAGCCCGCCCGCTGTGGTCGTTATGAATTGGGAATCGTGGGGGCACGTCTGAGAACTGCCTTGGTCGTCACCGGAAAAAGTGCAACAAGGATCCCAAGACCTGGCAAAGAGCGCCGGGTCTTGGGATGACGGTGCGTGAGTGTGTCTGATGTGGTGTGAAATGGCGATGAATTGGGAATCGCAAGGGCAGGTCGGAGACCTGCCTTGGCCGTCACCGGACCGAAGAGCAGTCTGGGCACCTTCGGGCCTTACCCTCCCGATTTTGTGGTTCACAAAACGAATGGGAGGGCGATCAGTCGCCGCGGGTGACTTCGAGAACTTCGTAGGCCAGTTCGCCGGCGGGGACCTTGATCGTTACCTTGTCCCCGGCTGTCTTGCCCAACAGGCCGGCGCCGACCGGAGATTTGATCGAGATGCGATCCAAATCGAAATCGGCTTCCTCCGGCGAGACCAGCTGATATTTGATCTCCTCGCCGGATCTGAGGTCGCGGACGCGGACAAACGACATCAGATAGGCACGGCCATCGTCGGCGGTCGATTCGACCACACGGGCGCGGGAAAGTTTGAATTCCAGTTCGGCGATTTTGCGCTCGAGGTGGACCTGGCGCTCCTTGGCGGCGTGGTATTCGGCGTTCTCCGACAGGTCGCCGTGGTCGCGGGCGCGGGAGATTTCGGCCACGATTTGCGGACGGTCCACCGTCTTGAGCCGTTTGAGCTCCTCGGTGAGCTTCTTGTGCCCTTCGGGCGAAAGATAAACGGGGCCGTGCGCGTCGCTCATCGTCTGTGCCTGATTCCGCGCCCCAGCGCCGCCGGGGCTTTGGCTAACAAAAATGCGGGCGCCCAACAATCGCGCGCCCGACACAGCGATATTATCGCCATCCTTGCGGGGTCTGTCAACGGTCGATTGCCGCCTGGTAGAGCCGCAGGTACTCGCCGGCGGCATGGGTCCAGGAGAAATCGGCGGCCATGCCACGTCGCTGCAGGGCGGTCCAGCGCGCCCGGTCGCCATAGGCGGCCACCGCCCGCCGGAGGGCGGCCAGCATCGCCTGTTCGGTGTAGTCGTTGAATACAAAGCCGTTGCCCTCCTCGGGACGGGCATCGGCGTCTATGACGGTGTCGGCCAGGCCGCCGGTGGCACGGACCACCGGGATGGTGCCATAGCGCAGACTGTACATCTGGTTGAGTCCGCAGGGCTCATAGCGGCTGGGCATCAGGAAGATGTCGGCGCCCGCCTCGATCAGGTGCGCCAGCGCATTGTCGAAGGCAAAATAGCCGCGGAAACGGCCGGCGAAGCTCTCGTTCCAGGCCCCGAATGTCTTCTGCAGCGCCGGATCACCGGTGCCCAACAGGACCAGATTGACATCAAGCGCGAAGAGCCGTTCGGCGGCGTTGGCCACCAGTGTGAGTCCCTTCTGCTCGGCCAACCGGGTGATCATGCCGACCAGTGGACGGTCCCAGCGCTCCCTGGCGAAGCCACAGGCCTCGCAGAGCGCCCGCTTGTTGGCCGCCTTGCCCTCGAGATGCGCGGCGTCGTAAGTGGCGGGGATCAGTTTGTCGGTCGCCGGGTTCCAGATCTCCACATCAACGCCGTTGAGGATGCCGGACAAGTCGGCGGAACGCTGGCGCAGGATCCCCTCCAGCCCGGCTCCGTATTCGGAGGAGGACTGAATCTCGCGGGCGTAGGTCGGCGAGACGGTGTTGATCTTGTCGGCGTAGACCAGACCGGCCTTCAGGAAGTTGATCTTGCCGAAAAACTCAAACGGCCCCATCGGCTCGGCCAACGCCTCATCGAAGCCGAGAAACGGAAACCGTTCGAGCGGGAATACCCCCTGATACGCCATGTTGTGCACGGTCAGGAGCGTGCGGGTCTTCTGCAGCGATGGCACCTCGGCGGCCTTCAGTTTCAGATACGCCGCCGCGAGCGCGGTCTGCCAGTCGTTGAGATGGATGATTTCGGGCACCCACTTCGCCTGCGACAGCAGCTCGAGGATGCCGCGGGAGAAGAAGGCGAACCGGACATCGTTGTCGGGGTAGTCGCGGCCGGTTGAGAGTTCCACATACAGGCCGGAACGCGAGTAGTAATTGGGGTGCTCGACGAAATAATGCTGGGCCTTCCCTTTCCAGTTGGCGGGGCGGCGCAGCTTGAACGTCTGCGGGATGCCATTGAAGTCAAGCGACACCGCCAGGCCGTCGTGGGGCACGGTCGGATGATCGCGGTGAAACTGAGCGGCATAGAAGGGCGACACCACCCGCACTTCATGCCCCAGTTGCGCGATCGCTTCGGGGAGCGCGCCGGCGACATCGGCCAGACCGCCGGTCTTGGAGAAGGGCACCACTTCCGATGTGGCAAACAGAATACGCAATGCGGTCTCGTTTCCGCCGGGCCCGTCACTGGGTCTTGAGGCCGGCTGCGGCGCCGAGGGCGGCGGTCCAATCGGTCTGGCGCAGGACGGAGGCGGCTTCCTCCGGCGAGGTGGGGTTGATGTGGAACCCGGTCCCCCACTCGAAACCGGCGATGCTGGTCAGACGCGGGATGATTTCCAGGTGCCAGTGGTACTCGGGATCCCTCTCCAGCCCGAAGGGGGAGCTGTGGACCATGTAGTTGAACGATGGATCGCCGAGGGCGGCGCGCTGGCGCAGCAGCACCCGGCGCAGGATGGTGGCGAATTCGAGCCGGTGTTCCTCGCTGATCGTCCAGTAGGCCGGCTGATGCCCGCGCGGCAAGATCCACGTCTCAAACGGGAACCGGGCGGCATAGGGCGAAAGCGCGACAAAGTGCGGGGTCTGGTCGACCAGCCGCTCGCCGTCGGAGATCTCCTGCCGCACGATATCGCAGAAGATGCAGCGCTCGCGGTGGTTGAAGTAGTAGCGGGCGCCTTCGAGTTCCTCGATCACCTGCCGCGGCACGACCGGCGTGGCGATCAGTTGCGTGTGTGCGTGTTCCAGCGACGCGCCGGCCGCCTGGCCCTGATTTTTGAACAGCAGGACATAGCGGAAGCGCTCATCGTGCATGAGGTCGCTGACGCGCCACTGGCAGACACGCAGGACATCGTTGATGCGGCGTTCATCGAGGTCGGCCAGTTCTTCGTCGTGGTTGGGGGTCTCGATGATGACCTCATGGGCGCCGACGCCGTTCATCTTGTCGTAAACGCCGAGTCCCTCGCGGTTGAGATCCCCTTCGATGCGTAAGGCCGGATAGCGGTTGGGCACGGCGCGCACCTGCCAGCCCGGGGTGTCGGGCGCGGAGCCGTTGCCGCGCACCGCGACCAGTTCATGCGGCGTCTCGCGCTCGTTGCCGGGGCAGAACGGGCAGTTGGCCGGATCGGTGTGGCGCGCCTCGGAGACGCGTCGAAAATCGTTGGGCCGCTCGGTGCGATCGGTGGCGATGATCACCCAGCGTCCGCTAATCGGATCTTTGCGCAGTTCAGGCATGGCGATCGTGAATCCTATTCCCGTTGCCGTCGCAGAAATGCGCCGCGCGCGGCGGCGGTCCCGTCGAACAAGGCGGTCAGCAGCGTCCGCTGCGTGTCGGTGAGGCCATCGGGCCGCGCCAACGCGCGCAGCGCCGCGGCGCGGCGCGCCATGGCCGCGGCGGCGGTGGACAGCATCCGGTCCAGACGGTGCTCGACAAGGTTCCCTCGCGTCCCCCAGACAAACGACGGCAGATCCCGGGGGGCCAGATCGCCGCCGAAGTAATTGACGCCCACTCCCCAGGTGGCGCCGGTCGGGATCAATGTGCCGATCCCTGTCTTGGAATAATCGGCGATGAACGACCCTACCTTAATGAGTCCCGTTTCGACCTCGGCCCCGTGGCGGGCGACCCGGACGGTTCCATACGTGTTCTTCAGATCGCTGTTGGTGGTCATGGCGCCGAGGTTGACCCACTCGCCCAGGATGCCATGCCCGAAAAAGCCGGCGTGGGCCTTGTTGACGAATCCCTGCGCGATCGAGGCCTCCCACTCGCCGCCGATCTTGCAGCCGGGGCCGATGGCGGCGCCGCCGGTGAACTTCCCGCCCAGCAACGCGCTCCCCTTGCCAATGTAGGCGGGACCGTCGATGCGATTGAACGGCTCAAGCGTGACATCATCATCGAGAATGATCGGGCCGGTCGCGGTGTTGAGCACATTCTGCGGATGGATCGTGACGCCTTTCCCCACCCGGAGGCGTCGGCGGTCGCCGACAATGTGCACACCGCGTGACGCGCCGGGAAGGCGGGCCGTGGTCATCCTGCGCGCGCGCGACCAGAGCGCGAAATCGAAGCGCAATTGCTCCGGCAGATGCTCGATCAGGTTCCAGAGGCCGTCGAGGGCGCGAAACGGCATCGGCGACGGCGCCGGCGGCGCCGACTTGACGCGCGCCGAAACCTTGGAGATGCGGGCGGCGCCCGACGACCAACTGAAATCGGGAAACCGTCCGGTGGCCCAGCGCGGATCGTCCAGCGGCTGGACCAATCCTTCGATCGTCCAGATCTCATCCGGTTGGGCGCCGGCGCGCGCGGGCTTCTCCCCCGCGGCCGGAGCCAGCTCGGCCAGCAGCGGCTGAAACTGCGCGCGGGTCTCGTAGGCGACGGCGGTCGGCCGCAGGAGCGCGATCCAGCGCTCGGCGTTGGTGAAGGCGCCGTCGCGCAGGAAAAAGCCGGGACGGGTCAGATCCAGCGGCGCGAACTGACCGGCCGCGGCGCCTTCGGCGAGGATGAGCCAGCGCTTCATCAACGGGCCTCCGGGCGGGGCATCCGATGGCGCGGAGTGAGTGGATCGGCGCCCTCGGCATCGCGTTCGGGCGTGTACGGTTCAATATGCACCACGACATCGAAGACGCCGGGGTAGGCGGCCATCACCGTGTCGCTGGCGGTGTTGGCGATATCGTGGGCAACATCAATCGACAAGCCGCCGTCGACGAGGATTTCCGTGTCGACAATCACGCCGCGTCCGGCGGTGCGCACCTTGGTGCGGTGCAGGCCGAGCACACCGGGCACCGAACGCAAGGTCGCGACGATATCATCGATGGTCTCCTGCGGCGGCGCGCCACCCAGAAGGACGAAGGTGTTTTCGCGGATGATCTTGAAGGCGTGATAGAGGATGACCGCCGCGACCCAGAAGGCGGCGACCGGGTCGAGCACCGGATAGCCGAGCTGCGAGCCGGCCACGCCGACCAGCACGCCGAATGTGGCGATCACGTCGGAGAGATGATCGGTGGCGGTGGCGCGCACCACCAGACTGCGCTCGCGCGCGGCGACACGGTGGCTGTAGAGGAAAAGCCCCAGTTTCAGCAGGATGACCGCGACGGCGACATAGACCGTCCAGAGCGCCGGACGTCTGGCGGTCCCCTCCCAGATCGTGACCACCGCATCGCGCACGATGATGCTGCCGGTGGCGACGATGAGCAGGCCGACGATCAACGCCGCGACAGTTTCGGCGTTGCCGTGGCCGTAATGATGGTCGCGGTCGGGCGGCTTGGCGGCGACACGGTAGCCGATCAGCGCGATGGTCCCCGCGACCAGATCGAGCATGGAGTTGAACCCGTCGGCGATCAATGCCTGGGACTGGCCCATCACCCCGGCGAGCAGCTTGCCGATCACCAGCACGAGGTTGGCGGCAAACCCGACACGCAGGCAGACCTCGCCCGCGGCGGAGACACGATGAGAGATGCGATGCGGCGCCATACTTGCGGAATCGGACGCGGCCGTAGGCCGGGGAAGCGTCAGCGATTCGCGGGAATTTACCGGACAAAGCCAGGAGGAACAATTGCGAAACCGTCACAAAAAACGGGCGGGCCCGGAGGCCCGCCCGCGGGGACGTTCGTACGAGCGCGTTACTCGCCCTTGGCGGCGAGGTAATCCTTGATCTGTTTGACGATCCCCTGCACCTCGGTCACCTTGCTTTTCCACTTGGAGCTGCCCTGCGCGACCTTGAGGAAGGCCTCGTAGTCCGGGACGCAGCTTTCCATGTCGAGTTGATGCGAGCAGATGGCGAGGTTGTAGTAGGCCTCGATGTATTTCGGGTTGGCGGCGATCGCCTTTTTGTATGTGGCGATGGCTTCCTCGAACTGGTTGGCGTCCTTCTGAATGTTGCCGAGGTTGTAAAGCGACTTGGAGTCGGACGGGTCGGCCTTGATCGCCATTTCGTAGGCCGCCTTGGCGCCGGCGGTGTCGCCTTTCTTTTTCTTGGCGGCGCCCAGGGTGGCCCAGCCGGCGGCGGCCGACTTGGCGTCGATTGCGCCCAGCCGCGTAAAGGCGGCCGCGGCCTGATCAAACTTGCCGGCCTGCGCGTAGACCAGACCGAGGTTCTTCCACGCGTCGGCGGAGGTCGAATCGATCTTCACCGCCGCCTCGAGATGGTTGGCCGCCAGATCGAGCTTGCTTTGTTCGTAGTATATTGCCCCGACGTTGATATGCGCCTGCAGATAGTCGGGGGAGGCCTTGCAGGCCTCTTCATAGGCGGCGATGGCCGCGGCGGTGTTGCCCGCCTTGGCGTCTTCG
>DATMBC010000085.1 GCA_035559435.1 bacterium | reverse complement strand
CGGCGGAGCGGTGACGCTGGCGCAGTATCCGGCCGGGCCGTATCCAATCGGCCAAACCAATGTGACGCTGGTTGTGCACGACGATGAAGGCGACTCAGCGGTCTGCCTCTCGACGGTGACCGTGCGTGATCTGACACCGCCCACGGTGACCTGCCCCGGCGATACCACCATCACTATTCAGGAAGGGGAGACGTGTGTGGCCGTCAACCACGTCGCCTCGGCGTTCGATTTCTGCGGGCTGCAGAGTCTGACGGCGGCGCCCCCGTCGGGCTTCTGCTTCCCGGTCGGCGCGACGCTGGTGACGGTGATCGGGACCGACCTGGCGGGCAACGCCGACACCTGCACCTTCACGGTGACGGTGGAGACCGAAGGCGGCCAGCTCGAAGCGGTTTTGGATATCAAGCCGGGATCGTGCCCGAATCCGGTCAACGTCGAACGCAACTGGAACAAGTCGAAGGCCGTGTTGCCGGTGGCGATCCTCGGCACGATGGACTTCGATGTGCACGAGATCGATCCGATGACGGTGCGTCTCGAAGGCGTGGCGCCGCTGCGCTGGAGCTTCGAGAATGTGTCGCGCCCGGTGATGGATCCGGAGGAGTGCGAATGCACGTCCGCCGGTCCGGACCGGATCATGGACATGACGCTCAAGTTCCAGCTGTCGGAGATTCTCGCGGCGATCGCGCCGTTGTCGCACGGCACAGAGGTGTTGCTGACGCTGACCGGCCTGACCGAGGATGGCGATGAGTTTGTCGCCAGCGACTGCATTCGGGTCATCGGCGATCTGACGTCGCTGCCGAAGGTGGCGATGGTGCCCGGCGACTTCGGCCTGACCAACAGCCCGAACCCGTTCAACGCCGGCACGGTGATCCAGTATGCGCTGCCGGAAGACGGCTCGGTGCGGCTGGAGATCTTCAACATCCTCGGCCAGTCGATGGGCGTGCTCGTCAATGAGTTCCAGGCCGCCGGACCGCATTCGGTTTCCTGGGATGGCCGCGACGTAAGCGGCGCGCAGGTGCCGTCGGGCATCTACCTCTATCGCCTGCAGGCGGGCGCGGAGATGACAACCCGCAAGATGGTGTTGATGAAGTAGTCGACGTTTCGGCAAGGCAACAATGGCGCCGCCCCCGTGATGCGGGGGCGGCGTTTTTTTGTGGGGGAGCGATCATCGCTTCCGCCGTTCCAACGCCAGCGCGGCCGCTGGGGGGAGGGGCGTATGCAATACGCCCCCGTGTGATGGCGGGCATTCACGGGATGCCCGCCACCCGTCATTGCGAGGAGTCTGCCGGCGGCGGACCACGAAGCAATCCTTTTTGCCCCGGTGGTGGGGAAACAAAGATTGCTTCGCCCCTCACGTGTCCGTCGCGCTCACAGTGCTGCGGGATGGCGCGGGGCTCGCAATGACGGAGGGTGGGGCAGGTCCGCAGGTTGACATCGGCGCGCCATGCGTAGGGGCGTGTGCAATACGCCCCCGTGTGATGGCGGGCATTCACGGGATGCCCGCCACCCGTCATTGCGAGGAGTC
>DATMBC010000084.1 GCA_035559435.1 bacterium | reverse complement strand
GCGCTTCTGACCGCCCGCGGCCAGAACCTGCCCGCCGACAATATCAAGAAGGCCATCCAGCGCGGGACCGGCGAACTCCCCGGACAGGCGTATGAGGAGATTCAATACGAGGGCTACGGCCCGGGCGGAGTCGCCATCCTGATGCAGGCGGTCACCGACAACCGGAATCGCACCGTCGGTGAGCTGCGCCACATTCTCTCCAAAAACGGCGGCAACCTCGGCGAAACCGGCAGCGTCGGCTGGATCTTCAGCAAGCAGGGTGTCATCGAAATCGATGCCTCCGCCGCCTCGGAGGACCAGGTGATGGAAATCGCCCTCGAGGCCGGCGCCGATGATGTCAAATCGGAAGACGGCGTGCACACGGTCAACTGCTCGCCGCAGTCGTTCGAAGCGGTCAAGGCCGCCTTTGAAGCGCGCAAGATCCCCATGGCCTCGGCCGAAATCGCCATGGTGCCTTCCACGTCGGTCAAACTCGAGGGCAAGGAAGCCCAGCAGATGATGAAATTGATGGAGGCGCTTGAGGACCACGACGATGTCCAGCATGTCTACGCCAACTTCGACATCGAGGCGTCGGTAATGGAGCAGTTCAGCGCCGCCTGAGTTGGGACCGGTCACGGCTTGACGCCCCCGCTGAACGGCGGGGGCGTTTTTTTATGATGTTGCGGATCGGGTGGGAGGCATACATTCCGCCCTGGGGGGAGAGTCCGCGCCGATGATCGTCATGGGCATCGATCCCGGCCTGGGAACCACCGGCTGGGCCATTGTCTCCGGGGATGCCGAGCATCCCCACTTGGTCGCCTTCGGGGCGATCCACACCCGCGCGGCCGATGACATGGCCGGACGGCTGTTGGCCATCTGCCGGCGGGTGGGCGAGGTCCTCCATGCGCACACGCCCGATGAGGTCGCCATTGAGGATGTCTTTCTGGCGCGCGACACCAAAGCGGCGCTGGCCCTGGGCCAGGCGCGCGGCGCGGCGATGCTGGGCGCGGCGTTAAACAGCATCCCGGTGCGCTCCTACACGGCGCTGCAAGTCAAGCAGTCGGTGACCGGCAACGGCCACGCGTCGAAGGAGCAGGTGGCATTCATGGTCCAGCAACTCTTCCGTCTCGTGCGCGCGCCGGAGCCGGCCGATTGCGCCGATGCCGCCGCCATCGCGCTTTGCCATTTGCATCGCAGCCGCGCCGCCATCGAGGTATAGACGATGATCACCTTTGTCGAGGGGGAACTGGTCGAACGGATGCCGACACGCGCCATCGTGTCGTGCAACGGGGTCGGGTATGAACTGGCGATCCCGCTGTCGACCTTTGACCGTCTGCCCGCCGAAGGCGCCCGCACCCGGGTCCTGACCCGGCTGGTGGTGCGCGAGGATGCCCACCTGCTCTTCGGTTTTGCCAGCGAATCGGAACGCGCCCTCTTCGATCTGCTGCTTGGCGTCTCGCGCGTCGGGCCCAAAGTCGCGCTGGCGGTGCTCTCCGGGCTGACCGTGGCCGAAATCCGCCGCGCCATTGCCTATGAGGACGTCGCGATGCTGGCGCGGGTCTCCGGCGTCGGCAAGAAGACCGCCGAACGGATCGTGGTCGAATTGAAGGACAAAATCGAGAAGGCCGGCGCCGGTGTCGGCGAGACGGTCAAACTCGAAGCCGGCATCGATGGCGTCGCGCACGAGGCGATGGCGGCGCTGGTGGTGCTCGGCTACTCCCGGCAGGAAGCGCAGGATGTGGTGAAGAAGGCGGCCGCCGCCATGGAGAAGACCCCGGTCACCACCGAGGAACTGATCCGACGGGCGCTGGCGCTCTCGCCGGCCTGACGGACAATCCCATGCCATCCGACCGTCCCCAACGCCCCATCTTTCCCAAACGCGCCGAGAAGGAGCCGCTGGGACGTCTCACCACCCCCGCGCCGTTGGCCGATGATCTGGCGGTGGAGGGCTCGGTACGGCCCCGCCGCTTCGAGGATTTCGTCGGGCAGAAGGGACTGCTGGACAACCTGCGCGTCTTTATCTCGGCGGCCAAAAAACGCGGCGAGGCGCTCGATCATGTCCTGCTTTATGGCCTGCCCGGGCTGGGAAAGACCACGCTGGCCAACATCATCGCCAACGAACTGGAAGTGCCGCTCAAATCGACTTCCGGGCCGGCGCTCGAACGCGCCGCCGATCTGGCTGGGTTGCTGACCAATTGCGAGGAACGCTCGGTTCTCTTTGTCGATGAGATCCACCGCCTCAACACCGTCGTCGAGGAGTATCTCTACCCGGCGATGGAGGATTTCACCCTCGACATCGTGATTGACAAGGGCCCGGCGGCGCGCGCGGTCAAATTGCCGCTGAAGAAATTCACCCTCGTCGGCGCCACCACCCGCGCCGGGCTGCTCACCTCGCCTTTGCGCTCGCGCTTCGGCGTGGTCGGGCGTCTCGATTACTACAGCGCCGACGACCTGACTCACATCGTGACCCGCTCCGCCGGGATTCTCGGCGTCGCCATCGGCGAGGATGGCGCGCATGAGATCGCGCGGCGGTCGCGCGGCACGCCGCGCATCGCCAACCGCCTCCTGCGCCGGGTGCGCGACTTCGCCGAAGTGCAGGGCGTGCGCACCATCGACCGCCAGGTCGCCGCCACGTCGCTGACCGCGCTCAATGTCGACGCGGCCGGGCTCGACGAGATGGACCTCAAGATCCTGGAGACATTAATCCATAAGTTTCGCGGCGGCCCGGTCGGCCTCAACACCCTCGCGGTCGCCGTCGCCGAAGAGGCCGAAACCCTCGAGGAAATCTACGAACCCTACCTTATTCAGGAGGGATTCCTCGACCGCACACCGCGCGGGCGCTCCGCCACACCGCGCGCCTTCCAGCATCTGGGCGTCACCCAATCGCCCGCCGACTCCGGACGCCTCCTCTGAGCCGCTTGAAAAGGGCAACAGCGGCCGGGTGAATACGTATCTTGACGCCGTCCGAAAACGCGCGCGGCCCCGGCCATGAAGACCGAACTCCTCGACTATCATCTGCCTGAGCACCTGATCGCGCTCCATCCCAGCCGGGTGCGCCGTCAGTGCCGCCTGCTGGTGCTGGACCGTACAACCGGCGAGGTGGCCCACCATCGCTTCGAGGAGCTGCCGGCGTTGCTTGCGCCGCGCGATCTGCTGGTTGTCAATGACACTGCCGTCATCCCGGCGCGCCTGCTTGGCCGTCGCGTCCCCGGCGGGGGGAAGGCCGAGATCCTGTTGCTGGACAAAAAGGGGGCGCGGACTTGGCGGGCGATGGTCCGTCCCGGCGCGAAGCTGCGTCCGGGCGCCGTCGTCGAATTCCCGCGCGCTGGCGATGCCGTCTATATCGCCGCCATCGCCGAGACGCTTCCCGATGGCACCCGCACCGTGGTCTTCAAGGGCAAAGGCAAATTCGACACGTGGGTGAACGCCGTCGGCGCGATGCCATTGCCGCCCTACATCGACCGTCCCGCCGAACCGCGCGACAAGCGCGATTACCAGACCATCTTTGCCCGCAAGGCCGGCGCGGTCGCCGCGCCCACCGCCGGGCTGCATTTCGACGCGGTTCTGATCGACCGACTCAAGAGGCGGGGAATTGATATGGCGACGCTCACGTTGCATGTCGGCGCCGGGACCTTTCGCCCCATCACCAGCGACTGCGTCGAAGACCACATTCTCGACAGCGAACCTTACCAGATCGGCACGGTGACCCAGAAGCGCGTATGGAAACGCTACATGGGCGAGGGACGGGTGGTCGCAGTGGGCACCACGGTGACCCGCGCGCTGGAGACGCTGGCCGTGATCCGCGAGTGGCCCCGGCGGCCGCTCGCGGCGAGCATGCCGAAGAAACGCATCCACCGCCAGACCTTCGAGGCGTTGGTCGGCCGCACCAATCTCTTCATTCGTCCCGGCTACCAGTACCGCGTGGTCGATGTCCTGATCACCAACTTCCACCTGCCGAAATCGTCGCTGTTGGCGCTGGTGGCCGCCTTCGCCGCGCAGAAGGGCGGGGATGGTCTGGCGATGGTCAAGCGGGCGTATGATATTGCCGTGCGCGAGGAGTACCGGTTTTACTCCTATGGCGATGCCATGCTGATCCTGTAGGCGCAACCGAGGACCTGTGGCCGCAATCAAACCCGTCAGCGAATCCGCCCCGATCGGCGTGATCATCGTCGCCGCCGGCGCCGGACTGCGTTTCGGCGGCGATGTGCCCAAGCAATGGAAGCCGCTGGCCGGACTTTCGCCGGTGGAGCGCTCCTGGCTGTCGTTTGCGCGCGGCTCGCTGGTGAAGTTGGGGCAGTTCCAGACCCCGTCATGGATCGGCGTGGTCGTTGACGAGGCCCACGTCGAAGCCGCCGCGCAGCTCAACGAGGGACGGACCGTCGCGTCCGATGTCATCCTCGGCGGCGCTACCCGTCGCGCCTCGGTGGCCAATGCGCTCAACGTTGTGCCGCCCGAAATCGGGATTGTCGCTGTCCATGACGCGGTCCGTCCCTTCTGGCCGCAGTCGAAGTGGGATGAACTGGTGGCGCATTGCCACAAACAGGATGGCGCCATTCTGGCCGTGCCGGTGTCCGACACGCTCAAACGACCCGAGGATGGCGTGCTGCACACGGTGGACCGCGCCGGACTCTGGCTGGCGCAGACACCGCAGGTGTTTCGCCGCGACATCCTGGTGCGCGCCCATGAACGCGCCGAAAAGGACGCGGTCGAGGCGACCGACGACGCGCTTTTGGTCGAACGCGCCGGCGGCAAGGTGGCGCTGGTGCCGTCGACCACGATGAACATCAAGATCACCACGCCCGAGGACTGGTTTTTGGCTGAACGGATCGCCGGAATGACCGTATCTTCCGCCGCGATGCGTGTCGGCATGGGCTACGATACTCACCGCCTGGGCGGCCCCGGGCCGTTGGTGCTGGGCGGCGTGCGGTTCGCCGACACCGGCGGGCTGATCGGCCATTCCGACGGCGATGTCCTGCTGCATGCGCTCTGCGATGCCCTGCTCGGCGCGGCGGCGCTGGGCGACATCGGCCAACACTTTCCGCCCAACGACGAGCGCTACGCCGGCATCGACTCGCGCCGTCTGGTGGCCGCGACCGTCGGCCTGCTGCGCAAGGCGGGATACCGTCCGGTGCAGGTCGATGCCACCATCCTCGCCGAAGCGCCGAAGATCATGCCGCGCGCCGAGGAGATGCGCGCGCTGATCGCCGCCGATCTCGGCATCGGTCCGGGCATGGTCTCGATTAAAGCCACCACCAACGAGAAGATGGGCTTCATCGGCCGGGGCGAGGGCATTGCGGCGCAGGCGGTGGCGGTCATCGCGCCCGCGGACCGCTGAATGGAACCGGCGCTCCCCGATTGGCTCTCCTACTGGGCGGTCCAGTCACTTTGGTGGACTTTCGGGATTTTCTTCATTGCCGCCCTGACCGAAATGATTTTTCCTCCTTTCCCCGGGGACGCGGTGCTGTTCCTCGGGCTGATCACGCTGC
The DNA here is from genome assembly GCA_035559435.1 of bacterium. Classification (NCBI taxonomy): domain Bacteria; species bacterium. The sequence continues at coordinate 2,387 of DATMBC010000084.1, read as the reverse complement.
AATCGGCCGAGATCTCGGTCTGGCGCGGCCTGATCGCCGCCACCCTCGGCGGGTTGGCGGGGTTCGCGTTGCTCTACTGGTTCGGACGGATCAAGGGACGGGCGCTGTTTATCCGTCGAAACGCCGGGATGTTTTCGCTGGAGCGATTGCATCGGGTCGAGGCATGGTTCAAACGCTGGGGGGTCTGGGTGATCATCTTCGGACGGTTCCTGGCGGGCGTGCGCTCGGCGGTGCCGATCGTCGCGGGCGTCGGGGACTTTCCGCCGGCCACGACAATGTCCTATGGCGCGCTGTCGATTGCGCTCTGGAATGGACTCCTGGCGGTGGCGGCGATTGTCCTGCACGCCAACTGGGACCGTTTCCGGTCGATCTGGCAGACGTATAACCTGCTGATCTGGACTTTGCTGGGAATTGGAGTCTTGATCTTTGTCTGGCGAATGAATCGGGCCCGTGGCGGCAAAAGGGCCGAATGACCAAAAGGGGACAGGGAATGGATGCGGCAACGATGACGGGTGGCGCTGTGAACGCCGAACTTGCGGCGGTGGCCGGCTTGAAGGTGCTGGTGTTGGCGGGAGGACGGTCGGCCGAGCGCGATGTCTCATTGTCGTCCGGCGCGGCGGTCGCCGCGGCGCTGGCCGGCGCCGGCGCCGATGTCTACGCTCTCGACCCCGGTGTGTCCCCGCGCGTCCTGGCCTGGACGCCGCAGTTGGCGAAAGACCAGATCGGCACCCAGCCGCCCGCGGGACTCACCGGCGCGCGTCCGACCATCGCGCCGTCTGATCTCGTCCTGTCCGAATTAAAAAACATCGATGTGGTCTTCATTGCCCTGCATGGCGGCGACGGCGAAAACGGCCGTCTGCAGGCCCTGCTCGACATGGCCGGCATTCGCTACACCGGCTCGGGCATGCTTGCCTCGGCGTTGGCAATGGATAAAGACGCTTCCAAACGCATCTTCATCGCCGAGGGGATCCCGACCCCGGATTGGCGCACGCTCGACACGCCGGACGATCTCGATTACGACGAAGCGGTCGAAACGCTCGGCAGCCCGCTGATCGTCAAGCCCAACGCGCAGGGTTCGACCGTCGGGCTCACGCTGGTCGAACAGCGCGCCCAGTGGGAGGGGGCGTTGCAGGAGGCCTTCCGCTGGGATGCCCGGGTGCTGGTTGAGGAGTTCATCGATGGCCGCGAGTTGACCGCCGGCGTGCTGGGCAATCAGGCGTTGCCGATTGTCGAGATTCGCCCCAGGCATGGCCTCTACGACTACGAATGCAAGTACACCGACGGGATGTGCGAGTATCTCTGTCCCGCCCCGATCACGCCGGCGCAGACCCGCGCCTGCCAGGAGCAGGGGATGGAGGCCTTTCGCGCGCTGGGGTGCCGCGGGTATGCCCGCGCCGATTTCCGTATGACCGAGGACGGCCGGATGTACTGCCTCGAAGTCAACACCCTGCCCGGGATGACTTCGCATTCGCTGGTGCCCAAGGCGGCGCAGGCGGCGGGCATCGCCTTTCCCGAGCTGGTTGCGCGCATCTGCCGATTGGCCCTGTAGACGATGCATTGCCGCGCCTTGCGATGAAATCTTCCGCGCCCACGCCGCTGGCGCCGCCCGGCGGCGGCCGTTTTGACGCCGTCATCTTCGACATGGGCGGCACGCTGATCGAGTTCGAGAATGTCCCCTGGGATGCGCTCTATCCCTCCTCGGTGCACTCGCTGCACCGCTGGCTGGGGCGTCACCGCAAGCGGGTGCCCGCCTACGACCACCTGCTGGCGCGGTTTGTCGTGTTGCTCGAGCGACGTCGCGCCCGCATCCGCGCCGCGATGCGCGAGTACCACATCACCCCGCTGATCCGCGAACTGGCCGCCGGTTTCGGCATCCATCTGCGCGGCGCGGAACTCTCCGGGGCGATCAATGCCTACTACGCCGCAATCCGTCGCCAGTTGACCGTCTACCCGGAGGCGAAGCCGACCCTCGCCGCGCTGAAGGCGATGGGGTATACCGTCGGCCTGTTGTCCAACACGCCGTTCCGTGTGCACGATCACCGTCAGGAACTGGAGCATTTCGGCCTCTGGTCCCATCTCGATGCGGCGCTCTTTACCTCGACCATCGCCCACCGCAAGCCGCATCCCGAGCCGTTCCGTTTGATTGCCAAACGGCTCGGCGTTTCGCTGAAGCGCTCGCTGTACATCGGCGATCGTCAAGTGGAGGATGTCCTGGGCCCGCAGCAAGTCGGCATGACCGCCTGCCTGATCCGCCGTCCCGGGAAGAAGTACGAGGAAGGGAAGACCCGCTCCTGCGAGATCTGGTCGCTGGCCGAGTTGATCCCTCTGCTGTCGCCCGCTGGCGGCATCAAGTCCCACACACACAATGCGTGAACCGTCGGGGCAGG